>NZ_SOFX01000034.1:0-194107 GCF_004402745.1 Cryobacterium sp. TMN-39-2 | reverse complement strand
GGCGCTGAGCGGGCCGGTGCGGCGCGGAGCAGGCCGGGCGCGCTCTGGGCGCGAGGTGCGCACGAGGTGCGCACGAGGTGCGCGCGAGGTGCGCGCGAGGTGCGCGCGAGGTGGGCGCGAGGTGGGCGACTCGAGGTATGCGGGTAAGGCGCCGTTATGCGGGTGGCATGCCACCCGCATAACGGCGCGGCACCCGCATAACGGCGCGGCACCCGCATAACGGCGCGGCACCCGCATGACGGCGCACGCGCCGAGCTCAGGCCGCGGACTTCTCCAGGGCCATCGCGGTGCGAAGCGCCGAGCGGGCGCGGCGGCGGTCGCCCGACGCGTCGTAGGCCAGGCCGAGGCGGAACCAGGCCCGCCAGTCCTGCGGCGCGGCATCCACGGCCTCTTGATACTGCGGGAACTGAGCGTCCGCCGCCTCGCGGTATGGCCGGCCGCTCGGGCGGCTGGGTAGGTCGTTGACCGGCAGGGCGCCCTCGGCGTCGAGCTGCTTGACCAGGCGTTCGCACCGGATGCCGAAGCTGATCTCGCGCACCAGCGCCCACGCGCCGATCAGCGGCAGCACGATGAGCGCAACGCCGATGAGGATGCCGACAGGGTCACCGCTCTGCACGAAGAGCACCGCGCGCCAGCCGACGAGCACCAGGTAGAACACGAGCAGGAGTGCCATCACGACGACGGCGATGCGGCCCTTCATTCGCCGGGCTCCATTTCGGCATCCTCGGGGCCCGGCGGTGGCCCAGCAGTCGGCTCGTCCGGCGACCCGGCAGACGCCGCGGCGGGCTCGAGCACGTCACCGGTGAGCCCCAGGTCGATCAGTTGGTCGAGTCCGACGGTCACCCCGACGCAGTCGCGGGCGGCGGCCAGGGCCACCAGGATGCCGCGCTCGTAGGCCTCGGCGGAGAGCGTGTTGTGCGTGATCGTGAGGGTCTCCCCCGAGCCGCCGAAGATCACGTCCTGGCGGGCCAGCACGCCGGCCAAGCGCAGGCTGTGCACCGGCACCGTGGCGACCTGCTGGCCGCGGGCACGCTGGTCGACGTGCGGCGCGGAGACCGGGCCGAGGCCGGCGCGGGCGGCGGCCATCAGCTCGGCGGTGCGCACGGCGGTTCCCGACGGGGAGTCGACCTTGCCGGCCTGGTGCGCCTCGACGATCTCGATGGAGTCGAAGAATCGGGCGGCGAGGGCCGCGAAGGCCGTGCCGAGCACCGAGCCGAGTGAGAAGTTGGGGATGATCACGGCGCCGACATCCGTGCGGCCCTTGAGTTTGTGGCCGAGCGCGTCGATACGGGGCTGGGACCAGCCCGAGGTGCCGACAAGCACCCGGATGCCGTTGTCGATGGCGAAGTCGACCACGCCCTGGCTGACCGCCGGAACGGTGAGGTCGATCGCCACATCCGCGCCGAGCATCTCGGACAGGGCACTGGTGGAATCAAGCCGGGCGACCACGTCGTACCCCGGCGTACTCTCGACCAGGCCGCCGACCAGGCGGCCCATCTTGCCCGTTGCGCCGACGATGGCCACCCGTGTTGTCATGCTGCCAATCTACCAACCGGGGCGGTTGCCCCCGGCACCGAGGCACGTACCCTAGGGGCATGCCTGAATTCACCGCGGTCTCCGTCACGGATGCGGGGTCCATCACCCTGCTCACCCAGTACTTCAGCGATCGCGCGTCCACGTTCCCCTCCGCCGGCGGCTATCGCACCACGTTCCCGGCTCCCGAACAGTTCGTCCCGCCGCGCGGCCAGTTCCTGCTCGTGAGCGAGACCCAGGGGTCGCGCACCTTCGTGGGCTGCGGCGGCATCCGTCGAATCGATGACGGCGCGGATGGTGCGGTGCGGTTCGAGGCGAAACACCTCTGGTTGCAACCGGAGGTGCGCGGCCGCGGCTGGGGCACCCTGCTGCTCGCCGAACTCGAAACCCGGGCCAGGGCGTTCGGGGCCACGGAGCTGGTGCTCGACACTAACTCGAGCCTCGAGGCGGCCGGGGCGCTGTACCAGCGCTCCGGCTATCAGGATGTGCCGCCATACAACGACAACCCGAACGCCACGAACTGGTACCGAAAGGTGCTCGCCCCGACCCCCTGACCCGTCAGTGCTGGCTACTCTCACAGCAGGCGGCGCGGATGCGCGGCAGGAGGAGGTCGGTCGAGATGACGGTCACACGCGACACGCTGACGGGGTTCCTGGCGGGGTTCAACAACCACGACCTGAACGCGAGCATGGGCTATTTCGCCGAAGATTGCGTCTTCTACCCGCCCAGGGGTGCGAAGCCTCGGGGCGATCGTTTCGTGGGCAGGGCCGAGGTCCGGGCGGGGCTCTCCAGCCGATTCGAGGGCATCCCGGACGTGCACTATGGCGACGACCGGCACTGGGTGTGCGGCGATGATCTCGGAGTCTCCGAGTGGACGCTGAACGGCACGTCAGTGTCCGGCCAGCGACTCGAAGTGTGCGGCGTCGACCTGCTCGAATTCGATGCCGCCGGGAAGATCCGCCGCAAGGATTCCTTTTGGAAGATCCTCGACTGAGGCGGTTACCGCCTCGCCCCTAGAACAACAGCGGGTCCGGCAGGCCGGTTCGCAGCTCTACAGGCAGGTGGCCGAGGTCGTTGTGGGTGACCAGCGACCACGGCCGGCCGGGCTTCTGCTGCAGCACGGTGAGGCCGCAGTTGGCCTGGTTGATGCTGATCCAGCGCCAGTCGGGGGCGCCGAGCACCTCGCGGACGAACCAGGCGATCACGAAGTTGTGGGTGATCAGCAGGTCGTGTCGGGGACCCCGGTGCGGATGCAGGAATTCCGCGACTGCGTCCTCCATCTGAGCGCGGCCGGCCTCGATCTGGTCGTCGCTGACCGAGTTGAAGAACGGCGCGTATGCTTTCGGCATCTCCGGCGCCCGGCCGGAGGGAACGCAGTCGAACAACAGCGGCGACGGCTCCGAGGTGAGCGACGGCAGCCGGTCGGCGATGATGGCCGCCGTCTCCGCGGCACGTTGCAGCGGCGAATGCCAGGCGCCGGTGAACGGCACCCCGCCCAGGCGTTCGGCGATGAGGTGCGCCTGACGCTTGCCCCGCGGTGACAGCGGGCCGTCCGGCAGGCCGTATTCGGCATCCTGCTGTTCACCGTGTCGCACGAGGTAGAGGTACTGGGGCATCATCGCCCTTTCGGTTGATGTCGTAAGAAGTCGAACGGGGCTCGCCGTGAACAGTTCAGTTCGGCGGGAGGGGCGCCGCCCGGCGGGACAGCACGGCGTCGAAGGCGTCCTCCTCGAGGGCGCCGACGGCGGCCACGGAGAACGGCCGGGAGACCATGTCGACCGCCAGCTGCTGCACATCGTCCGCGGTGACCAGCGCGAGGCGCCGCAGGGCCTCGTCGAGGTCGACGAACTCGCCCAGCGTGATCTCGGAGCGGCCGAGCCTGGACATCCGGGTGTCGGAGTCTTCGAGGGCCAGGGCGGATGCGCCGGAGAGCTGACCGGAGGCCCGCTTCATCTCGTCGGCGGTCACACCGTGCTCGGCGAGACGGTGCAGCTCGTCGAGCATGATCTCGGTGACCTGACCGGCCTTGGCCGGGGTGCAGCCGGCGTACATGCCGAAGATGCCGGCGTCAGAGTAGCCGGGCGCGAACGAGTAGACGGAGTAGGCCAGGCCGCGCTTTTCGCGCACCTCCTGGAACAGGCGCGACGACATGCCGCCGCCGAAGATGGAGGTGAGCACATTCATCGCCACGCGGCGGTCGTCGGCGGCCACGAGGCCCGGCACGCCGATCAGCAGGTTGGCCTGCTCGAGCGGACGGTGCACCACGCTGATGGGCTGGCCCTGGCTGATCACGGCGGCGGCGCCGGAGCGGCGTCCCACCGGTGCGGCGTACTCGCCCAGGTCCCAACCGGCCTGCAGCAGCGACCGGGTGACGGCGGCCACGAGCACGTCGTGGTCGACGGCGCCGGCAACGGTCACGACGAGGTCTTGCGGGCGGTAGTTGGCCCGGTAGTGCTCCCAGACGGCGTCTCGGGTCGCGGCGCGGATGGTGTCCGGGCTGCCGCCGATGGGTCGGCCCAGCGGATGCGCGCCCATGACGGCCTGGAAGAAGCGTTCGTTGGCGACGTCGGCCGGGTCGTCGTCGGCCATCGCGAGTTCCTCGAGGATGACGCCGCGCTCGGTTTCGAACTCCGCGGGGTCCAGCAGCGACGAGGTGATCATGTCGGTGAGCACCTCCACGGCCATGTGGAGGTCGCGATCCTGCACCTTGGCGTAGTAGCAGGTGTATTCCTTGGCCGTCATGGCGTTGTGTTCGCCACCGACGGCGTCGAACGCGATGGCGATGTCCAGCGCCGAACGCTCTGCGGTTCCCTTGAACAGCAGGTGCTCGAGGAAATGCGTGGAGCCGAAGTGACCGGGCTGTTCGTCGCGGGACCCCACGGCCACCCAGTAGCCGATGGTGAGGCTGCGGCTGCCCGGCACCTGTTCGGTGACGATGCGCACCCCGCTGGGGAGGACGGTGCGCCTGACGAGGGACTCACCAGCGGCCCGAAACGAGAGTTCGGTCAGGTCAAGGGGAAATTCAACGGCACCGTTCATATCCCCTCAACCTTACGACACCGGCGGGACCGGGCCCCGCTGGACGCGGCGGGCCTGGGCGCCGGTCAGGCCGACACCTTGTCGAGGTCGACCATGTCGGCACGGCCCAGCCGCACGGCGGCCGCGGCGACCAGGGCATCCACCTGTTCCGGCCGGCTCGCGCTGGCGACCGGGGCCACGACACCGTCCTTGGCCAGCAGCCAGGCCAGCGCGATCGTCGACGGTGCCACCCCGTGGTCCTCCGCGATGCGTTCGAGCACGCCCAGCACCTTGAGGCCGGCCCGGTTGAGGTAGGCCGATGCGCGGCCGGCCCTGATGGTGTCGGTGAGGTCGGCTTTGGAGTGGTACTTGCCGGTGAGGAAGCCGTGCGCGAGGGCGAAGTACGGCATCACCGCGACACCCTGCGCCCGGCTGACCAGGGCCAGCGACGATTCGAACGAGACCCGGTTCATCAGGTTGTACGGGGTCTCCAGGGCCACGAACCTGGGCAGGCCGTTGGCGGCGAGTACCCGGGCCTCCATCAGGCGCTCCGCTGTGAAGTTGGACGCCGCGAGGTGCCGCACGGTGCCGTTGGCGATGAGCATCTCCATGGCGCCGAGGCTCTCCTCCAGCGGCACGTCGAGGTCGTCGTAGTGGAAGTGCAGAAGGTCGATGTGGTCGGTGCCGAGCCGCTCGAGGGAGGCGTGCACCGCACCGACGATGCTGCGCGGCGAGAGGCCGGGGTTGTCGCGGTTGCGGCCGATCTTGGTGGAGACGATGGTGTCGTCGCGCAGACCGCGGGTGCGCATCCACGACCCGATCAGCACCTCGCTGCGTCCGGCGGCGTAGCTGTCAGCGGTGTCGAGGAAGTTGCCACCGAGTTCCCAGTGCCGGTCGAGGATCGCCATGGCGGTGTCGCCGTCGGTGGTCCAGCCGAAGACGCTGCAGCCCAGCGCCAGCGGGTGCACGGTGAGGTCGGTGTCGCCGATGGTGCGCCGGATGTCCGGGGCGGCTGGGCGGTCGTGGTCGGGCAGCTGAACCGGAGCGGTGTGCTGGACCTCCACCGGGCGGGTTTGCAGGATGAGATCGGCTGTCGTCAGGCTGTCTGGTGTCACCCGCTCCGTTGCTACATGCTCCGTTGCCACATGCCCCGTTGACACACGCCCCGTCGCCACGCTGCCTCTCATGCCTTCACCGCCCCTCGGACGGACCAGCGCGGCTGCCGCGCGGACCCGTGTAAAGCCGAGAATAACCCGATCCGGCCAATCCGCCGGGGGCGCGCGGCAAGCGTTACACAAATGTGCGGCTTTACCCCCCGTTTAGCCGAAAATAGGTCTTCGGTGAGCTCTCTCGAAGGGTCGGGGAGTAGTGTTTCCGGCATGTCCGACTCACCGCTGTACGGCGTCCCGCTCACCCTCATCGACGGCACCCCGACCACGTTCGGCCGGTTCGCCGGCAAGACCGTACTCGTGGTCAACGTGGCATCGAAGTGCGGCTTCACGCCCCAGTATGCCGGCCTGGAGGCGCTCTACCGCCGTTTCGCTGACGACGGCCTGGTGGTGCTCGGGTTGCCGTGCAACCAGTTCATGGGCGAGGAACCCGGCAGCGAAGAGGACATCCAGCAGTTCTGCGAGCTCAACTTCGGGGTCACCTTCCCGCTCACCGCCAAGGTGGATGTGCGCGGCAAGAATCAGCATCCGCTGTACAGTCAGCTCACCGCGTTCCGGAAGGGCATGCTGCCGGGGCTGATCAAGTGGAACTTCGAGAAGTTCCTGGTGAACGGCGACGGCGTGATCGTCGACAGGTTCGCGTCGACGGTGGAACCTGAATCGGCACAGCTCGTCGCCGCGATCGAGAAGGCCCTGGCGCGCGAAGCGGCCTGAGCCACGCCGGTCAGGCGTCCCAGCTGCACACGCAGAGCTCGTTGCCCTCTGGGTCGGCGAGCACCCACCAGTCCGGGGCGTGTTCGTCGGTGAGCAGCACTCCCCCGACGTCGATGATGTCCTGCACCCGGTCCTCACAGTCGGCGACGGGCACGTACACGTCGAGGTGGATGCGGTTGCGCTCGGTGCGTTGGATCTCCATGTGCTGGAACCACACCTTGGGGCCACCGCCGCGAGGATCACGCAGTTCGATGTCGTCCGCGGGACCGGACTCCACATAACCCAGCCCCACCCGCCAGAATGGGCGCACGGCCTCGGCGTCGGTGCAGTCGATGGCCACGTCGGCGCGGCTGGGCACCAGACGGGTGGCGTGCGCCTCCTGCTCGGCGGCGAGTTCCTGGATGCGCTGGGCGAGCCGCAGATCCCGTTGGGTGATGCCACCCACATCGTGGCTCGTGAGCTCGAACTCCACGGACCCGTAACCCAGTTTCACGTCTGGGTGATGATTCTGGGCGTCGGCGTCGGCAGCGACGGCATCCACCAGGTGCACGGCCGCGGCGAAATCGGCCGTGCGGTAGGTGGCATACAGCGTTCCCTCCAGATGCAGGAAATCACCCCCGGAGAGCACCGATCGGGTTTGAGCGGGAGTCAGGGTCTGGCGGGTGTCGTCCATCCGACCACTCTTCCGTGCGGCGTCGGCCCGGTCAACCCTGGGCGAATCGTCGCCTTGCCGCACCCTGACCGGTGTGGACTTCCCGCCCGCGCAGCGAATGTGGGTCACGGTGTGCACTGTGCCCTGTTCAGGGGCCAGCGCGCATGCTACGGTCAGGCAGTATGCACCACTTGGACAGAGTCGATCTCGAGTTGCTCCGTGCGCTGTGCGCCACCCCCGACAGCACCTATGTGGGGCTCGCCAACACGCTCGGGCTCTCCCGCAACACCGTGCAGGCCCGGATGAGCCGGCTCGAGGAGTCCCGGGTGTTTCTCGACTTCGATCGCCGGGTCAGTCCGGCCGTGCTCGGCTATCCGCTGACCGCGTTCATCGAGGTCCACATCGTGCAAAAGCGCGCCGCCGACATCATCGCCGAGCTCAGCCGCATCCCCGAGATCGTGCAGGCGCACGGCATGAGCGGCGCAGCGGATCTGCTGGTGCGGGTGGCCTGCGCCGACTCCGAAGACCTGTTCAGGATCGACCGCACGATCCTCGCCTGCGAGGGCGTCGAACGCACCGAGACCTCCCTCGCGATGGGCGAGCTCATCCCGTATCGCATCGTTCCCCTGCTGGAGCGGGGCGTGCAGCCCAGGTCGGGCTAGCTGCATTCCGCAGACGCGAAAAGGCCCGCCCTGCCGAAGCAGGACGGGCCTTCCGTCTGACCGGCACACCTGGCGAGAGGTGGCCGGCAGAACTAGTGACTAACCTTCGGCCGGAGCTTCGGGTCCCTCGGATGCAGCGTCACGACCGTGCGTGTCGGCTTCATCGGCGAGGACCGGGGCGAGCGAAAGCTTGCCGCGGTCGTCAATCTTGGTGATCTCGACGAGGACCTTCTGGCCCACGCCGAGGACGTCTTCGACGTTCTCCACGCGCTTGCCGCCGGCGAGCTTGCGCACCTCAGAGATGTGCAGCAGGCCGTCCTTGCCCGGGAGGAGCGAGACGAAGGCGCCGAAAGCGGCGATCTTCACGACAGTTCCGAGGAACTGCTCGCCAACCTCGGGGTTGGTGGGGTTCGCGACGGAGTTGACCATGATGCGAGCGGCCTCGGCCGACGGACCATCGACGGCGCCGATGTACACGGTGCCGTCTTCCTCGATCGAGATGTCGGCTCCGGTCTCGTCCTGGATCGAGTTGATCATCTTGCCCTTCGGGCCGATGAGCTCGCCGATCTTGTCGACGGGGATCTGCACGCTGATCACGCGGGGCGCGGTCGGTGCCATCTCGTCGGGCTTGTCGATCGCGGCGTTCAGCACGGCGAGGATCGTCGTGCGAGCATCCTTCGCCTGCGTCAGCGCGCCGGCCAGGACCGACGCGGGGATGCCGTCGAGCTTGGTGTCGAGCTGGATCGCGGTGACGAACTCAGCCGTGCCGGCAACCTTGAAGTCCATGTCGCCGAGGGCGTCTTCGGCACCGAGGATGTCGGTCAGAGCCGCGTAGCGGGTCTTGCCGTCGACGGTGTCGGAGATGAGGCCCATCGCGATGCCGGCGACCGGGGCGCGCAGCGGCACTCCGGCGTTCAGCATGGACAGGGTGGAGGCGCAGACGGAACCCATCGAGGTGGATCCGTTGGAGCTGAGCGCCTCGGAGACCTGACGGATGGCGTAGGGGAATTCCTCACGGCTGGGCAGCACGGGAACCAGGGCACGCTCAGCGAGCGCTCCGTGGCCGATCTCGCGACGCTTCGGCGTACCGACCCGACCGGTTTCACCGGTGGAGTAGGGCGGGAAGTTGTAGTTGTGCATGTAACGCTTCTTGGTGACCGGGCTCAGGGAGTCGATGGTCTGCTCGAGCTTGAGCATGTTCAGCGTGGTGACACCCAGGATCTGGGTCTCGCCGCGCTGGAAGATAGCGGAACCGTGCACGCGCGGGATGACCGCAACCTCGGCGTCGAGCGGGCGGATGTCGGCCAGGCCGCGTCCGTCCATGCGAACACCCTCGTTGAGCACGCGTGAGCGCACCACGAGCTTGGTGACGGACTTGTACGCCGCGCCGACCTGGTTGTTGGCGGTTGCGGGCAGCTCGCCGGCTTCGACCTTGGCCGCGATGGCGGTCTTGACGGATGCCTTGAGCACGTCGTCGGCATCCTGACGCGCGATCTTGTCGGCGATGACGTAGACGTCCTTGAGTCCCTCGTAGGCCAGGGCTGCGACGGCGTCGTAGGTCTCCGGGGTGTACGGCGGGAACAGCGGGTAGTTGCCGGTGGGCTTGGAGGCCGCGGCGGCCACCTGCTGCTGGGCGACGATGAGCTGCTTGATGAACGGCTTGGACGCCTCGATGCCCTCGGCGATGACCTCTTCGTTCGGCTTGATGGCGCCGCCCTGGATCAAGGTCCAGGCGTTGTCGGTCGCTTCGGCCTCGATCATCATGATCGCGACGTCTTCGCTGCCATCGGCATCCGTCACAACGCGGCCGGCGACGACCATACTGAACACGGCCTCTTCAACCTGCGAGTGCTTCGGGAAGGCGACCCACTGGCCGGAGCCGTTGTCGTCGGGGATGAGGGCGACGCGGACGCCACCGATCGGGCCGGAGAACGGCAGGCCGGCGATCTGGGTCGACATGGACGCGGCGTTGATGGCCAGGACGTCGTAGTACTCGTCGGGCGCGATGGCCAGAACGGTGACGACAACCTGGATCTCGTTGCGCAGTCCGTCGACGAACGACGGGCGCAGCGGCCGGTCGATCAGACGGCAGGTGAGGATCGCTTCGGTCGACGGGCGACCTTCGCGGCGGAAGAAGCTGCCCGGGATGCGGCCGGCGGCGTACATGCGCTCTTCGACATCGATGGTCAGCGGGAAGAAGTCGAAGTTGTCCTTCGGCTGCTTGCTGGCGCTCGTGGCGGAGAGAAGCATGGTCTCTTCGTCGATGTAGGCAGCGGCTGAGCCCTGTGCCTGCTGGGCGAGACGCCCGGTTTCGAAACGGATGGTGCGCTTGCCGTACTTGCCGTTGTCAATAACGGTTTCGGCGAACGTGATTTCTGGACCCTCCATATGGGGGTTCTCTCCTTTGTTTAGACTCGTTTGCCCGTGTGGCGCGCGAGTGGGACATCGGAGCAGGAACAGGCAGGACAAGCTGCCGAACATGTGTTGGGCGCTGACCTTGCTGGCCACCAGTAGAAATTCACCAACACGCTCTGTCTCGAGCTGAGCGTTGGGAAACCACCACCGAGGACCAGCGTCCTGCCAGTCTGCTCCGGGTATAACCGATGGATCCGAAGATCCACCTGAACAAGCGTAGCAGAGCGGGGGTTAAACGACAGGGATGCGGGCGTCGAAGACCGGCCCGTCGGCGCAGACCAGCGGCCCCTCGACGCTCGGGTCGGTGCGTACCGGGGCGGCACAGCCGTGGCAGTAGCCGAGCCCGCACGCCATGTGGGCCTCGAGCGAGGCCTGCACGGGTACCCCCCAGTGCGCGCCGAGTTCCGCGGCGAGCCTGGCGAGGACGCCGGCGCCGCAGACCATGATCACGTCGGGCGCGGTGCGCTTGGGGGTGGCACCGTCGAAGTGTGCGCGGAGGCTGTTCTGCAGTGTGAGCAGGTCGCTGGAGCCGTCGTCGTCGGTGGCCTCGATGATGCGGACGCCCAGCTCGGCGCAGTCGGCGCGGCCGAGCAGCTGCTCGGCGCTGCGTCCGCTGAGCACCATGGTGGTGCGGATGCCCGTTGTGCGGGCGTCCTCCGCGGCGCCCATCACGCCGCAGATGCCCACGCCCCGGCCGATCAGCAAGGCGGAGCGGGTGCCGCTGTCGAATTCGAAGCCGCGACCGAGCGGACCGGTGATCTGCAGGGTCCCGCCGACGGGAACGGCGGCCAGAGCGCGGGTGCCGCGGCCCACGACGCCGTAGATCATTTCCACGGTGCCGGGCCGGTCGGCGGTCGCCGGTCGGCGGCGATGGATGGCCATGGGGCGGGGCAGCAGAATCGTGTCGCCGGCGTGCGGCGGCACCGTGATCATGAGGAACTGTCCGGCCAGCGCGGTGTGGGCGATGGTGCTGCTGGCCACGACAAGGCGGCGATAGCGCTCCCCCACCGGCTCGTGCACGAGCACCTCGGCGTCGTCCCAGACCGGTTGTGGGCGCGGCACGGTCTGGCGCGGCCGCACCGACACCAGGCCGTCGAGCGCCTCGGCATCCGCCTCGGCGAACGCCCGCGCCCGTGCTGCCGCCTCGCGGCTCTGGCGGTACGCCTCCCGCCGGTCGAGCTCGTCGACGCCGTGCTGAGCCTGTCGAAGTAGACCTGGCGACGGGGCGCCTTCCAAGGCCAGGCTCGCGTCAGCGCTCATCAGGACACCTCCAACTCGAGCAACTCGCGAATACTGCCGACCCCGGCGTCCTGACACCGCTGCCGCAACCCCCGCGCCACCTCCACCGCCGCGAACGGCCGGGCGAAGCTGGCGGTGCCCACCTGCACGGCGCTGGCTCCCACCGAGAAGTAGTCCAGGGCGTCGTCAACGGTCTGCACTCCACCGCAGGCGATCACCGGGATCTGCACCGCCCGGGAGGCCAGCCAGACCAGCCGCAGCACGATCGGTTTGATCGACGGCCCGGACAATCCGCCGATGACGTTGCCGAGAATCGGACGGCGGGTGAGGGCATCCAGCGGCATCGCCGGAATGGAGTTGGCCACGCAGACGGCGTCGGCGCCGGCCTCCTCGGCGGCGCGGGCACAGTCGGCGATCGAGGCCACCAGCACCGGCAGCTTCACGATGATCGGCTTGACGGTGACGAGGCGCACGGCGGCGACCACCTCGCGGATGGCCGCCGGATCCGAGCCGATGTCGGTGCCGTCCCGGTCGAGGTTGGGGCACGACACATTCAGTTCGAAGGCGGCGCCGTTCTCGCCCAGGGCCGCGACGACCGGGGCGTACTCGCTCGGCCGGTGGCCTCCGACGCTGATGATGGTGGGCACGTCGAGGGCCGCGTAGCGCGGATGAAGTGAGGCCAGGTAGCCGGCCGGGCCATGGCTGGGGATGCCGACACTGTTGACCATGCCCGCGGGAATCTCGGTGAGCCTGTGCACGGGGTTGCCGCCGCGGGCCGAGCCGAAGACGGTCTTGGTGACGGTGGCGCCGAGTTCGGTGACCGGGATGAGCGCGCCCAGTTCCGGGCCGAAGCAGCCGGAGGCCGGCATCACCGGGGTGCGCAGCGTGAGGCTGCCGATCCGAACGGAGAGGTCCACGGCCGGGGCTCCCGGCATGGCTGCTTCAGCGGGAAGGGCGTTCGCGGTCGTCGCATATGCGGGTGCGGCGGCGAAGAACACGGCGCGGGCATCCGGGAACATGGCGCGGGCATCCGGGACTATGGCGCGGGCAGCCGGGAACATGGCGCGGGCATCCGGGGACGCGGCGCGGGCATCCGGGGACGCGGTGTCTGCACGTACGGCGACCATGGGACGACCTGTCTGCGCGGTTGTCACGGCTTCCGTCTCGCGGAAGCACTCTCTCCGGCGCACCGTGTTCCAGTCTGACCCCCTCGGCACAGGCCTTGTCAGAGCAGAAGGTCCCGGCGCTCTCGCCGCGCACTGTCGCGCTTGCGGCGCAGGTTACTTCTCGCGGCGGCCCGCCTTTGCCGCCGCGGCCCGCCTTCGCCCCGGCGGCCAGGGTTCCTACACTGGCCGTGAAGCAGTACACGTGCCGCGAAGCAGAGCATGTGCCGTCCGGACGGACGGACGACACGCCGCAGCGGCCCCGGGGCCGCCTCGAGTGAGACGACCGCGGGACCGCGGGTGGTGGCGAAAACTGCTAGCGCGGAGGGAACATCCCGGCGGGGTTGAAGTCCGCGGGCAACTCGAAGGGGTCGCGCACCCGGCTGGACCGGTCGGATCGGGCGACGAGAGCCGACAGCTCCCCCGCCGCGCGTTCGATCCGGGCCGGCAGGGTCTGCACCCGACTGTCGACGCGGCCGCCGTCACCGCTGCCCCAGTCCTCCGACGCGGCGAACACCGAGGTGGGCACCACCACGGAGTGCAGGTAGGTGAACATCGGCCGCAGCGCGTAGTCGAGCGCCAGCGAATGCCGCGGCGTTCCCGCGGTCGCGCCGATCAGCACCGGCTGGTCGGTGAGGGAGCGGTTGTCGATCACGTCGAAGAAACTCTTGAACAGTCCGCTGTAGCTGGTGGTGAAGATCGGGGTGACGGCGATCAGGCCGTCGGCCGCAGTGACGGCCTCGATCATCTCTTCCAGGCGCGGGTTGGCGAACCCGGTGAGCATGTTGTTCATGATGTCCTGCGCGTAGTCACGCAGTTCGTAGGTCAGCACCGTGGTGCTCACGCCCTCGTCGGCCAGCCGCGTCACGGTGGCCGTGGCGAGCTTGTCGGCGAGCAGCCGGGTGGACGACGGCTGGCTGAGCCCGGCGGAGATGACCGCCAGGGTGCGCTCGGTCATCGCTGCGCTCCCGTCGTGCCGGCGCCGGCCAAGCCGAAGGCGGCACCGGTCGCCCGGCGGTGCGGAGCGATGGCGGCGGAGGTGTCGAGGTCATTGCGCCCGGCGGATGCTGCGGCAACCGGCGCCCGGGAGGCGGCGAACACCAGGGATTCGTGGGTGGGGCCATCCGGCACGTCGGCCGGGCGGTTCTTGGCGAACTCCTTGCGGAGCACGGGCACAACCTCCTCGCCGAGCAGGTCGAGCTGCTCGAGCACGGTCTTCAGCGGCAGGCCGGCGTGGTCCATCAGCCAGAGCTGGCGCTGGTAGTCGCCGACGTAGTCGCGGAAACCGAGGGTGCGGTCGATGACCTCCTGTGGGCTGCCGACGGTGAGCGGGGTCTGCGAGGTGAACTCCTCCATGCTCGGGCCGTTGCCGTAGACCGGGGCGTTGTCGAAGTACGGCCGGAACTGACGCTTGGCATCCTGTGAGTTCTTGCTCATGAACACCTGGCCGCCGAGCCCAACCATTGCCTGCGCGGCGGTGCCGTGGCCGTAGTGCTCGAACCGGTTGCGGTAGTACTTGACCATCTTCGCGGTGTGCGAGGCCGGCCAGAAGATGTGGTTCGAGAAGAAACCGTCGCCGTAGTACGCGGCCTGCTCGGCGATCTCGGGGCTGCGGATGCTGCCGTGCCAGACGAACGGCGCCACACCGTCGAGCGGGCGCGGGGTGGACTGGAAGCCCTGCAGCGGGGTGCGGAACTGTCCCTCCCAGTCGACGAAATCCTCACGCCAGAGCCGGCGCAGCAGAGCGTAGTTCTCCAGCGCCAGCGGGATGCCCTGGCGGATGTCCTGGCCGAACCAGGGGTAGACCGGGCCGGTGTTGCCGCGGCCCAGGGTGAGGTCCACCCGGCCGTCGGCGATGTGCTGGAGCATCGCGAAGTCCTCGGCGATTTTCACCGGGTCACTGGTGGTGATCAGTGTGGTGGCGGTGGAGAGGATGATGCGCTCGGTTTTGGCCGCGATGTAGCCGAGCATCGTGGTCGGCGACGAGGGTACGAACGGCGGGTTGTGGTGCTCGCCGGTGGCGAAGACGTCCAGCCCCACCTCTTCGACCTTCTGCGCGATGGTGAGCATGGCCTTGATGCGGGCGTGCTCCGTCGGCGTCTGACCCGTGGTGGGATCGGTGGTCAGGTCCCCGACCGTGAAGATTCCGAACTGCATTTCCAGCCTCCAAAACTCAATGCGTCTGCATGTATATAGGTGTCAACGGCGGATGGCCCGATCCTATTCCCGACCCGGCGTCGCGCGTGGAGGAAGGGCTGTCCTGACGGCCCGTCGGGTCAGTCCGCCACGGCGAACCTGGTCAGGGTGTGCTGGATCGCGACGGCCGCCGCTCCCCTGGCCCAGGAGGACGTGCCGCTGTCGTCGACGGTGATCTGCAGCGGCGTCGCCTCGGCATCGCGGTCCCCGTGGGCCGCCGCCACGATCTCGTCCGCCACCACCTTGCACAGTCCGATGCCCTCGCCGGAGAGCACGACGGTGTCGACCATCGCGATGTTGGCGATCAGGGCCACCAGGCGGCCGAGGGCGCGTCCCGAGGCCTGGACGACGGACAGTGCGACGGGCACTCCCGCCGCGGCCAGCGCGAGCGCCTCGTCGTACTCCACCGCCCGGCCCAGGGTGTCGCTCACCTGCGCCCGGATGCTGCCCTGGGTGAGCATGGCGTCCGAGCAGCCCCGGTGTCCGCTGCCGCAGAGCGGCCCGTTCGCATCCAACGGCACGTGTCCGCCGAGGCCGAGGCCGGAGTCCCGGGTGGTGATCACCCGGTCGTCGACCACGAGCCCGTAACCCACGCCGACGCCGATCGTGAGCACGGCGAAGCTGGCGGTGCCCCGGCCCGCACCGAACCACTGTTCGGCGGCGGCCAGCCCCACCACGTCATTCTCGACCAGCACCGGGACGCCGAGGCCGGCTTCCAGCGCGGAGGCCAGGTCCACGTCACGCCAGGCCAGGAACGGCGCCCGGGCGACGACCCGGGAGCCGATGACCTGGCCGCCGACAGTCACCCCGAGTGCCGTGATCGGCGCACCGTTGGCGAGTTCGAGCACCAGAGAGCGCAGCTGCCGCACCACCCCGGCCACGTCAGTGCCGTCGAGCCGGCGGTGGGCCGAGGAGAGCTCGTTCACGCGCAGGTCGGTGAGCACGCCGAAGGCGCTGTCGCCGGTGAGCTTGACCCCGACGTAGCGGCGACCCTCCAGGCGCACATCCAGCGGCTTGGTGGGGCGGCCGACCCCGCTGATCAGGGTGTCGCTGACCTCCACAAGCAGGCCGCTGTCGAACAACGGCTTGCTCAGCCGGGTGAGACTCGCCGGGGACAGTCCGAGGCGGCGCCCCAGGTCGCTGCGCGAGATCGGGCCGTGCATGAGAACGGCACGCGCGAGGCCCATCGAGGAGTCACCGATCGATGGCGCGGCCCCGGTACTGCCGTACATCGCGGTCGCCCTTTCCTGGCCCCCGAATCGGGTTGGCTCTCATCTTGACATAGCCGCCCCGCCGGCGCACCGACTGGCGCACCACCCCACGGCACCCCCGCAGTGGTGCCGCCCGAACACCGGACGCTACATTGGACGGACGACTTTTTTCTGCAGCTAAACCAATTCGCGTGACACCGGATCGCCCGCGCTCGCCCGCGCCGGCCCCGGCCAGGGAGGACCCCGTGACCAATCTGCACAGCCGCACCGCCGGCACTGACCCCGCCGACACCCAGGACGGCCCGCACACCGCGGCGCCGTGGTGGACCACGGCCGTGGTGTACCAGGTCTATCCGCGCAGCTTCGCGGACTCCAACGGCGACGGCGTCGGCGACCTCGGCGGGGTGCGCGGCAAGCTCGGTTACCTCGCCGAGCTCGGCGTGGACGCGATCTGGCTCTCGCCGGTCTACCCGTCCCCGCAGCACGACAACGGCTACGACATCCGCGACTACCAGGACATCGACCCGGTGTTCGGCAGTCTGGCCGAGTTCGACCTGCTGCTGGCCGAGGCCCATGAGCTCGGCATCAAGATCGTGATGGACCTGGTGGTCAACCACACCAGCGACGAGCATCCGTGGTTCGTCGAATCGCGGTCGTCGATCGACAACCCCAAGCGCGACTGGTACTGGTGGCGCCAGCCCGGCGCGGCCGGCGCCGAGCCGAACGGCTGGGGCAGCGCTTTCAGCGGCCCGGCCTGGACCCTGGATGAGACCACCGGTGAGTACTACCTGCACCTGTTCGCCACGCAGCAGCCCGACCTCAACTGGGAGAACCCCGAGGTGCGCCAGGCGGTCTACTCGATGATGAACTGGTGGCTGGACCGCGGCGTGGACGGGTTCCGGATGGACGTGATCAACTTCATCGCCAAGCAGGTGGAGCTGGTGAGCGGGCCGGCCGCGGCGACCGGGGGTGGTTCGCCGATGGGCGCGCAGATCCACGAGTACCTGCAGGAGATGCACCGGGCGGTGTTCGCCGGCCGCACCGGAGAGCACCTGACCGTGGGCGAGATGCCCGGTGTGAGCATTCAGGATGCCGTGCTGTTCACGGATGCGGCCCGCGCCGAGGTCGACATGATCTTCCAGTTCGAGCATGTCTCGCTCGACCAGGGCACGCACAAGTTCGACCCGCTGCCGCGCAGCCTGGTGCCGCTGAAGCAGAGCCTGGCCCGCTGGCAGGTCGGCCTGGCGGAGACCGGCTGGAACAGCCTCTACCTGAACAACCACGACCAGCCGCGGCTGGTGTCGCGATTCGGCAACGACACCGAGTTCCGGTACGAGTCGGCCACCCTGTGGGCGCTGGTGCTGCACCTGCACCGCGGCACGCCCTACATCTACCAGGGCGAAGAGATCGGCATGACGAACGTGACGTTCGACACCATCGACCACTACCGGGACATCGAGTCACTCAACCACTACCGGGAGGCCGTGGAGCAGTTCGACCAGTCGCCGGCGAGTGTGCTGGCCGGGGTGCACGCCATGGGGCGGGACAACGCGCGCACACCGATGCAGTGGGACGACTCGGCCCACGCCGGGTTCAGCACCGAAACGCCGTGGCTCGCGGCCAACCCGAATTTTCCGCGCATCAACGTGGCGACCGACCGGGCAGCCGCGCGCAGCGTGTTCGCGTTCTACCAGCGGCTGATCCAGCTGCGGCACACCGATCCGGTGGTGGCGCTCGGAGCGTTCGAGCTGATCGAACCCGACCACGAGCAGCTGTACGCGTTCACCCGCATCCTGAACGGCGTGACGTTGCTGGTGCTGGCGAACGTGTCGGATGCGCCGCTGACGGTGCAGGGCGAATGGCTGCCGGATGACATCTCCGGTGCCGAGCTGCTGCTGGGCAACTATCCCGGTGACGGTTCTGCGGCGCTCCGGCCGTGGGAGGCCCGCCTGTATCGGCTCTAGCGGCATCCGCTCGCTTCTAGTGCCGAAGGGGACTTCTGCGTCCGGCGTACCGGACGCAGAAGTCCCCTTGGTGAACAGTTGCGCGGCTACTTGCCCTTGAGCGAGCGCTCCTCGCGTTCGATCTCCTCGCGGCGGGTCGCGTCGACGATGAGCTTGGCGTTGATGCCCACCAGGGAGTGGCGGCGACCGTAGGCGAAGTAGACGACGAAGCCGAGGGCCAGCCAGACCGCGAAACGCGCCCAGGTGAGGGTGGTGAGGTTCAGCATCAGCCAGAAGCAGAGCACTGCCGAGAGGATCGGCAGGAACGGCGACAACGGCACCTTGAACGAGCGCTTGAGGTCGGGCCGCTTCTTGCGCAGCACCACGACGGCGATGCTCACGAGCACGAACGCCGACAGGGTGCCGATGTTGATCATCTCTTCGAGCACACCCACGTCGGTGAGTCCGGCGATCAGCGCGACCGCCGCGCCGGTGATGATCTGGATGCGCACCGGCGTGCGGCGCTTTTCCGAGGTGACGCTGAGCCAACGCGGCAGCAGGCCGTCGCGGCTCATGGCGAACAGCACCCGCGAGAGCCCGAGCAGCAGCACCATGATCACCGTGGTGAGGCCGGCCAGGATGCCGATGGAGATGACCTGGGCGGCCCAGCCGGCGCCCACGGCGATGAAGGCGGTGGCCAGCGACGCGTTGGGGTCATCGGCGAGCACGGTGTACGGCACCATGCCGGTGAGTACGAGGCTGACACCGACATAGAGCACGGTGACGATGGCCAGGCCGGCGAAGATGCCGCGCGGCAGGGTCTTCTGCGGGTTCTTGACCTCTTCGGCGCTGGTGGCAACCACGTCAAAGCCGATGAAGGCGAAGAACACCAGGGAGGCGCCGGCGAGCAGGCCGAAGATGCCGTACTGCGCCGGGGCGGCGCCGGTCATGAACGAGAACAGCGACTGGGTCCAGACGTCGCTGCCGACGCCATCCGTGGTGGGCACCGACTCGGGGATGAACGGCGAGTAGTTGGCCGGGTTGATGAAGAACGCGCCGACGACGATGACGAAGAGCACGATCGCCACCTTGATGATGGTGAACACGCTGGCGACGCGGGCGGAGAGCTGGGTGCCCAGCACCAACAGCGTGGTGAAGACGGCAACGATCACGAACGCGCCCCAGCTCACGTCGAGCCCGATCACGTTGATGGTGGCGGGGATGTCCCAGTTCCAGAGGGCGAAGACGTTACTGAGGTAGATGCCCCAGTACTTGGCGATCACTGCCGCGGCGGTGAGCATCTCCAGGATCAGGTCCCAGCCGATGATCCAGGCCAACAACTCGCCCAGGGTGGCGTAGGTGAAGGTGTACGCGGAGCCGGCCACGGGCACGGCGGAGGCGAACTCGGCATAACACATGATCGCGAGGGCGCAGGTGACGGCGGCGAGCACGAAGGCGAGCGTCACGGATGGTCCGGCGTAGCTGCCGGCGGCCTTGGCACCGACCGAGAAGATACCGGCGCCGACGGCGACCGCGACTCCCATGATCATCAGGTCCCAGGTGCCGAGGGTGCGTTTAAGGCTGTGCCCCTTTTCCAGGGAATCCTCGATCGATGACTCGATGCTCTTCGTGCGCCAGAGACTCATGGGGGTGTCCATTCCGTGTAAAGCTCAAGTTTAGGGCGACACGTCCACCAGTGGCAGACCAAAAGTCCCAACCCGGCGCTGCAAAGCCCTGCCGGCCGGGCCGGGCCCGGCAAGCGATACCGATTCGGGTGCCGGTGCAACCTCAATGTTTCGTGAGTTTCCCTGCAGGCGCGCCGGCTCGTGGCTACCGTGGAATGGTCGTCCGGTTCACCCGGCCGGCGAACACGATCGTGAACACCGATGACAGGGAGAGAACCATGACGACCACCGAGCTTTCCGGCAAGCGCATCGCTTTTCTACTCACCGATGGCTACGAAGACAGCGAACTGTCCAGCCCCTGGCAGGCCGTGACGGATGCCGGCGCCACCGCCGTGCTGGTATCCCCCGCCACCGAAAGCGTCACGGGCAAGAAGGGCCACTCGCAGTACGTCGACCTGGCCGTCGCCGAGGCCAAAGCCGACGACTTCGACGCTCTCGTGCTGCCCGGCGGCGTCGTCAATGCCGATCACCTGCGCATGGACGAGGACGCGGTCTCCTTCACCCGGGACTTCTTCGCCGCGCACAAGCCGGTGTCGGCGATCTGCCACGCCGCCTGGATCCTGATCGAGGCCGGCGTGGTGGAGGGGCGCACGCTCACCTCGTATCCGAGCCTGAAGACCGACCTGCAGAACGCCGGGGCCACCTGGGTCGATGAGGCAGTGGTGGTGGACCAGGGCCTGGTCTCCAGCCGCACCCCCGCCGACCTGCCGGCGTTCAACGCCAAGGTGATCGAAGAGGCGCGCGAAGGCACCCACGCGGGGCAGACGCTGTAGCCCTCACCCCGGCCGGTCACTCCGCGGGCGGGCGGGCGGCGGGTAGCTCGAGCACGGCTTCGGCGGCCTGCTCGAGTGCCCGGCCGTACGCCGCGCCGTGTCCGGCCGCGTGCACGGCCAGCGGATGCAGCTGGTGCAGCGGCGTACGCGCCCGCCAGCCCGGCACCAGCCGCGATGCCGACTCGTAGCCCGCGGTGATCTCCTCGAGGTACGGGCAGCCGAACAGGGCGAGCATCGCCAGGTCGGTTTCGCGGTGGCCGCCGTGCGCGGCCGGGTCGATCAGCACGACCCCGTCGGCGGACCACAACACGTTGCCGGTCCACAGGTCGCCGTGTATCCGGGCCGGCGGGGCGCCGTCATCGAAGTCGCCGGCCTCGATGCGCGCGCAGGCCGCGTGCACGGCCTCGGCCTGCCGGGCCGTAATCCCGCCCACGTCGACGGCGATATCCAGGTACGGCAGCACCCGGTAGCGGGCGTAGAACACTCCCCAGTCGCTCTCGTAAGCGCTGGGGAGGCTCCGATTACCGATGAACAACGGGCCGCTCCAGTTGTCGGGTGGGGCACCGAACGCCGCGGCGCCGGCCGAGTGGGTCACCGACAGCTCCGCGCCGAACGCTCGCGCGGCCGACCGGCTGGGTGGCACCTCGTCGATGGTCTCCAGCACGATGTGCCCGGGCTCGAGGTCGAGCACCTGGGCGGTGCGCACTCCCCCGGGTATCGCCAGCCAAGCCAGGCCGGCGGCCTCGGCCTCGAAGAAGCCGGAGGGGGCACCGTGGTGCCGCTTGTCGAAGCCCCGCGGGTCGCCGCCGGGTGAGCTGACGAAGTCATTCATCCCTCCACTCTTACCGCTTGCCCCGTCCGGCGCTACGGGGAGACCGGTGCGTCAAGGAATGCTTGACAGAACTTCGCTGTCAATGCATCCTTGACACATGAACACAAAGAGTTCCCTTTCCCGCCCGCGCTGGTATGCCGCGGCCGTGGTCGGCGGAGTGGTGGCGATCGTCGCACTCTCCACCGCGGCCATCCTCGTCGACCACGACCCGGCCGACTCCGTCTTGGGCTTCCTCACCGGAATGCTCAGCGTTCTGCTGGTCACCGTCATCCTGTGGACCGAGATCGGCCGCCAGAGGGTGGCCAGGCTGCGCGACACCGTGGCACTCGACAACCTGGAACCGCTGCGCGACGCGACCGACGCCGACAGAGCGGGACAGCGGCTTGCCCAACGTCGTGACCAGTGGACGGACGAGCGATGACGGCGCCGACACCCGAACATTCACCGACGTCGCTGACGGCCGCAGAGGCCGCCGCGGTGCGCGACGCGGTCGCCGAAGCGGTGCTCGGCAGCCCGACCGGTCTCCGCGCCGACCTCGAGAGCGACCCGGATGCGTACCTCCGTCTGGTCGGTGCCAGCCGCACCGCCGCGGAGGAAACCAGCCGATTGCTGCGGGACTCGATCAACGGCGCGCGGGCCGCCGGGCACAGCTGGGACGCCCTGGGCCGGGTGCTCGGGGTAAGCCGGCAGGCCGCCCAGCAGCGATTCTCCTCGGCGAGCCAAACAGGCTCCGCCGGCCCGGCCGCGGCCGCACACGACGGCGAGCCCGGGCATCCGCGCCGCAAGGTGCTCAGCCCGGTCACCGCGTTCGACGAGATGGCCATACTGGCGATCGAGGGCCGCCGCGGCTGGCACGTCGTGGATTACGGCACGCTCTACCACGTGCTGGAGGCCTCGGACCGGCAGTGGGAGCACCGCCGGCTGCTGTGGACACCGGGAAACGCGGCTAGACGACACCTCGAGGCCGAGGGCTGGCGTCTGGTGGGCGAGACGACGTTCCCGTGGGGTTATTACACCCGGGCACTGGACTCGGCGGCCGAGCCGGCCTGACAGCGGCGGCCTGACGGCATCCGGGGTACACAAAACGGGCCGCCACCTCAAGGGTGACGGCCCGTTTCGAAGAAGATCGCGTTATCAGCGAACCATTCGGCTACTACCTAGCGGCGCAGGCCGAGACGCTCGATGAGCGAGCGGTAGCGGCTGATGTCCACGTCGGACAGGTAGCCGAGCAGACGGCGACGCTGACCAACCAGGAGGAGCAGGCCACGACGCGAGTGGTGGTCGTGCTTGTGCTCTTTGAGGTGTTCCGTGAGGTCAAGAATGCGCTGCGTGAGCATTGCAATCTGGACTTCGGGGGAACCCGTGTCGCCCGGGTGGGTAGCGTACTTTTCGATGATCGCCTTCTTAGCATTAGCTTCGAGTGCCATAGATGGGATCCCCTTTCTCTCACTGCGCGGTGCTCGGGGCAGAATGCCTGAGCTCTCTTTATCCGCGGCCGTTGAACGGCAACCTCAAGATCTTAGCAGAGTTCGGCCACCCCGTTCGGATCGGGTTCCCCTCCCCGGCGGGAGCGCGGGCGTGACACCGGACACACCGGTTCGTTCGGGCACGGGGTGCACCACGTCGGGCTCACACTCGCCGATGATTGAATGGTCCCCCGCACGGGGGCCGAGTAACACCAGCACCAACCCGCACGACACGAGGAGCACCCATGGATTCGACCGGCCCGGACTCGACCACCCTGGACTCAGCTGCACCAGACTCGACCGCACTGGACTCGACCGCACTGAATACGGGCCGCCCGGCCACGAACGGCGACATCACCATCTCGCTCACCGCGACGCCGGTGCTCAGCTATGCCCTGGCGCACAATCGCATCAACGTGGTCGGCCGGGTGGGCGTCGACAACCGCGGGCCCGCCGTGCGGGAGGCCGTGCTGCGGCTCGAGGTGTTCAGCGCCGGCGACACCCTCGGCACCGCCCGTGATCTGCTCGTGGACCTCGCCGCTGAGCGCACCTTGACCTTTACGGATGTCTCCCTGACCGTCGACCCCGCCGCGATGCTGCTCATCGAGGAGCAGCGCCCGGCCGAGATCCGGGCCAGCCTGCTCGTGGCCGGCGTCGTCGTCGCCGAGGCGGGCGAGCCCATCCAGCTGCTCGCCGCCCAGCAGTGGATCGCCCAGCCGGTGGACCTGGCGCTGGAGATGCTCTCGGCGCACGTGCTGCCCAACCACCCCGAGATAGCCACCCTGCTCGCCGAGGCCGCTGCCGCGCTCGAGGCCCGCACCGGGTCGGCGGCCATGCCCGGCTACCAGTCGGGCCCGGACAGGGTCGACCAGGTGGTCGAGGCGGTGTTCGTGGCCATGCGGGCCCGCACCATCCGCTACGCCACCCCGCCGGCCAGCTGGTCGGACGACGGCCAGAAGGTGCGCACGCCCGGCGAGGTGCTGGGCACCACGACCGGCGAGGGCACGTCGGGTGGCGTCGGCACCTGCCTCGACACCGTCGTGGTGATGGCCGCCGCCCTCGAGCAGGCCGGGTTGCATCCGCTGCTCTGGGTGGTCGCCGGGCACGCATTCCTCGGCTACTGGCGCGAAGAGGAGACCCTCGGCGCGCCCGCGCTCACCGACGTGGCCGAGGTGATCAACCTCATCGATCTCGACCTGATCCGGCTCGTGGAGACCACCCAGGTCACCGACCGTGACACCGGCACTCCGGTCACCTTCGCCCAGGCCCAGCGCTCGCCGTATCTGGACTGGCTCGCGGACCTGGCCACCGTGATCGGAGTGGTCGACGTGGTGCAGTCGCGGCGCACCCACATCCTGCCGCTGCCGGCGCGCACCGTGACCGGCGACGGCACCGTGGTCGTCACCGAATACCGGCCGGCCGGGGCCTCGCCCGGCGGGCCCGTCGCCGTCAATGAAACGGATGCGGCCGCGAAAGATGCGGCCGACGCGGCCACCGCAGGCGCCCCGTCCGGCCACTCCTCGAGCACGCCGCCGCGTATCTCGCAGTGGAAGAACGCCCTGCTCGACCTGAGCTTGCGCAACCGGCTGATCAACTTCACCGAACGCGGCGCCCTGGCCCTGACGGTGCCCGACCAGCACCTGGCCGGCGTCGAAGACCTCGTCACCGATGGTGCCGGGCTGACCCTGCTGCCCGCCGACCGGATGACGACGACCGACCGGGAGCGCGGCATCCGATTCGGCCGGGATCTGCCCGCCGACCAGCTCGCGGCCCTGCTCGCCGACAAGAAGGCCGTGTACGCCGACGTCACCGACGCCGCCTACGCCACCAAGCTGCGGGCACTGGCCTACAAGGCCCGCACCGTGGTGCAGGAGACCGGCGCCAACAATCTCTACCTGGCCTTCGGCTCGCTGGTCTGGACCGCGAACGACCGGGAGCTCCGCAGCCCCCTGGTGCTCGTTCCGGTGGTGCTCGAACCGGCCGGCCGCGGCGGCGACTACCGGGTCCGGCTCGACGAGGCCGGGGCGTCCACGCCCAACTACTGCCTGCTCGAGAAGCTTCGGCAGCTGCACGGCCTCACGATCGACGTCCTGGCGACCCCGGCCGCCGACGCGACCGGAATCGACCTGGCCGCCGCGTTCCGCGCCACCCGCGAGGCGTTGCTGGCGGCCGGTTTGCCCTACCGGGTCGAGGAGACCCTCGACCTGTCGATCCTGCAGTTCGCCAAGTTCCGCCTCTGGAAGGACCTCGACGAGAACTGGCAGACCCTGGCCGAGAACTCCCTGGTGAGCCACCTCGTGCATACCCCCACCCAGCCGTTCGTCGACCCGGTGGCCCTGCCTGCGCCCGCCGACCTCGATGCTCTCGGCGCCGAGTGCCCGGTGCCCGGCGACTCGTCGCAGCTGGCCGCCGTGGCCGAGGCCATCGCCGAGCGCACCTTCGTGCTCGAGGGCCCACCCGGCACCGGCAAGTCGCAGACCATCACCAACCTCCTCACCCGCGCGGTCTATGAGGGAAAGAAGGTGCTGTTCGTCGCGGAAAAACGCGCGGCCCTGCAGGTGGTGCAGGCCCGGCTGAACGAGGTGGGCATGGGCCCGTTCGCGCTCGACCTGCACGACAAGGCCAGCAAGCCCGCCACGGTGCGAGCCCAAATCCGGCAGGCTCTCGAACACGAGGTGACGGTGGACGGCCAGGGGCTGAAGAACGACCTCGACGTGCTCGGCACCGCCCGGCGCAGCTTGGCCAGGTACACCGATAGGTTGCACGAACAGAACGGCGCCGGCCTGTCCTTCTACTCCGCCCGCACCGCACAGCTCACCGCCGACGTCGACGTGCGGGCCCTGCCCGTGCCGGCCGACCTGCCTGCGCGCATCACGGCCGACGAGCTCGACGAGCTGCGGCGGATGCTGCGGGATCTGCCCGATGTGACCGATCCGGCCCGGCCGCGGCCGCAGCATCCGTGGGCGTTCATCACCACGCCTCCCGCCGGCCCCCTCGACCTGGCGACCGTTGCCCGCGCCGCGCTGGAGCTCGACGAAGCCCTGGCCGCGCTCCCCCGCGCCGACGAGACGGCCGGCTCTGGCGCCGCGGCGAGCGTCGTGGCCGCCGCGGCGAGCCCTACCGAATTCGTCACGTTGAGCAGTCTCGCCGCCGCCGACCGGGTGCCGCTGGTCACCCTGGACGGCACCCGCTCCCCGGATTGGGCCACGGCCGCGGCCGCCGCCGAACAGGCCACCGGCACCTTTGTGCAGGCCGAACACCCGGCACTGACCGTGCTCGAACCCGGCGCACTGCGGCTGGACGCCGCGGCCCTGCACCGGGACGCGCAGGCGGCGGATGCCTCGAGCTTCTTCGGCCGTCGCGGCCGACGGAAGGCCGTGCTCGCGCGGCTGGCCGCGGAGATGCGGCCAGGGGCAAAGCTGCCCCTCGGCTCCCTCACCACCGTCACCGGCCAGCTCGCCGACAGCCAGGCCCGGCTGCACGCCCTGCGCGGCCTGGTGCTGGCCGTGGATGGCGTGAGCATCGCGGATGATTGGAACCCCCTGGTCGGCTCCGCGCCGGTTGCTCCGGCGCAGACCGGGCAGACCGGGCAGACTACGCAGACCGGCCCGACCGGCCGCGACGAGCTCGCCGCCCGCCTGGCCTGGCTGCGCTGGGCCGGTGGTGTCGTCGCATCCGAGCACCGCGACCTCAGCGTTGACTTCGTGGCCGCCCTGCGCGGTTACCTCGATGCCAGCACCGAACCGGATGCCGCACTCGCCACCGCACTGAACCGTGCGCTTCTCGCCCTGCAGGCCGTGATGACGGCCACCGGCGCCGGACCGGCCGCCATGGCAGGCTGGGCCGCGGACGGCGGCCTCGTCGCCGTCTGGTCCCGCGGCCGCGAGGAACGGGACGCCCAGGCACCGGGACTGCCCACCCTCACCCGGTGGATCGCCCTGCTCGAGCACCTCGAACCGCTGGCCCGGCTCGGGCTCCCGGCCGCGCACACCGCTGTGCTCCGCGGCGAGGTCGACGCCGACGACGCCGGTCTGGCGTTCGAGAAGGGGCTCGCCACGGCATCCGTCGCCGAACGCGGCTCGGCCACCACCCTGGACCAGTTCGACGCCGCCGCCCAGAACCGTTCGATCACCCGCTTCACCACGTCATCCGGTGCGGTGCGCCGGCACCTGCCCACCTTCATCCCGTACAGCGTCTTGCGGCGGCGCACCATCGGCGCGACCCCGGACGCCGCCGGCGACTCCGGGAACCCGGGCACCGAGACGGCGGCCCGGCTCGGCCTGCTCAAACGGCAGCTGGACCGGCAGCGCGGCGGCATGGGAGTGCGTGAGCTCATGCACGAGTTCGGCGACCTGATCACCGACATCCTGCCGTGCATGCTGATGAGCCCGGAGTCGGTGGCCAGGTTCTTCCCCGCCCAGGCCGGCCTGTTCGACATCGTGGTCTTCGACGAGGCTTCCCAGGTGCGGGTGTCCGACGCCGTCGGCGCCATGGGGAGGGCCCGGTCGGTGGTCGTCGTGGGTGACAGCAAGCAGATGCCGCCCACCTCGTTCGCGGAGTCGACCATCGGCTCCGGCGAGGAGGACGGCGACACCCTCGAGTTCGTGCGCGACGAGGAGTCGATCCTGTCGGAGTGCGTGCAGGCGCAGGTACCCAGCAAGTGGCTGTCCTGGCACTATCGCAGCCAGGACGAGTCGCTGATCGCCTTCAGTAACCGCGCGTACTACCGTGACCGGTTGTCCTCGTTCCCGGCTCCGCACCACGGTGCGGGCACGGATGCCGGCTCCGGCTCCGCGGGCTACGGTGTGAGCCTCCGCCGGGTCGACGGTCAGTTCCTCCGCAGCGGTAAGGGCAAGTCGCTGCGCACCAACCCGGTCGAGGCCCAGGCCATCGTCGCCGAGATCCTGGCCAGGTTCGCCGCCGAGCCCGAAGAGACCCCGTCCATCGGCGTGATCACCTTCAACGTTCAGCAGCGGGCCCTCATCGAGGGCAGCCTCCGCGACAGCGGCGATGAGCGCATCGTGCACGCCCTCGACACCGACACCGACGGCCTGTTCGTCAAGAACCTGGAGAACGTGCAGGGTGACGAGCGCGACACCATCCTGTTCTCCACGGCGTTCAGCGCGGATGCCTCGGGCCGGCTGCCGCTGAACTTCGGTCCGCTCAACCTGCCCGGCGGCGAACGGCGCCTGAACGTGGCGATCACCCGGGCCCGGCGCCAGGTGATCGTGTTCAGCAGCTTCGCGCCCGCCGACCTGCGCGCCGAGGAGACCATCTCGGCCGGGGTGAAAGACCTGCGGGCCTACCTGGACCTGGCCGCCGGCGGCGCCGACGGGCTCGCCACTCCGCTGCGCCAGTCCGGGGCGTTGGACCGGCACCGGGAGGAGATCGCCGAGGCCCTGCGCGAGCGCGGCTTCGCGGTGCAGGCGGACGTGGGGCTGTCCGACTTCCGGGTGGACCTCAGTGTGGCCACGACCGGGGCGCCCGGGCATCCGGTGATGGCCGTGCTGCTCGACGGCCCCACCTGGGCCGCCCGCCGCACGGTCTCGGACCGGGACGGCCTGCCCGTCGAGGTGCTCTCCAGGCTGATGGGCTGGCCGGCCGTGGAGCGGGTGTGGTTGCCCGAGTGGCTGGGCGACCGCGACGCGGTGCTGGATCGTCTCGCCGAGAAACTCGACGCTCTCGACGCCGCCCGCCAGGCGCACGAGGCCGCCGCCCTGGCGTAGCCGAGCCCTGCCCTCCCCCGCGGCACGTCTAAGCTCTCGCGGCACGTCTTTGTGCCGCCGGCACCCGTTCTAACGCGGGCCGCCGAGCACAACACGGGCCGCGGGGAGCAACACGGGCCGCGACAATAGTGCGCTCAGAGCACGGAGAACCCGGCGGGCAGCGGGGCACGGCCGGTGGCGGCGCGCAACAGGGGTGCGGACAGGCCCTTGTGGGCGGCCAGGTCGGCGAGCACGTGCAGGGTCGCGGCGGCGGCGGGCTCGGGCACGGTCTGGTCGGCGGCGGGTACTCCCTGGCTCTGCAGCAGGTCGCTCGTGTGCACGGTGAGTTCCAGGGTGCGCGACGGCAGGTACTCGGCGATGCGGATGCGCCCAGCCGGCGTATCCGCCGGCTCGGAGCCGTCAAGGGTGGCCACCCGGGCCAGCACCCTGGCGGCGAGCTCCGCGACCGCGACCGCGGGCTGGGCGCCGAGGGTGGCGGCGGTCTCCCGACCGCGTTGCGCGATCAGCTCGGGTGTTCCCGCGGCGAGCGCGCGCTCGAAGTAGGCCGCCGGCGTGGTCACCTCGATCGGGGCGGCGACGCCGACGGCATCCTCCTCTGCCGCGAGGTCGAGGTAGGCCTCAATGGTGGACAGGGCCCGGCTGGTGTGCCCGACGAGGTCGCGCACACTCCACTCGCCCAGGCCCAACTCCCCCCAGACCTCGTCATCCCCGGCGGCGCGCTCGGCTATGCCTGCGGTGACCGCCACGAACCACCTCGCGGCCGAATCGAAAGCGAAAACCGTGTCTGACCAGTCCCTGGGAGTCTCACTCATGCCCACAGAGTAGCCGCACCGTGCCCGCTCGTGCAGAACGCGCCGGGCTAGAACACTCGCGCCGCGATCTCGGCCGGCGCCGCCAGCAGCGCCTCGATCTCGTCGTCGAGCCGCACCAGGGTCAGTGACGCCCCAGCCATGTCGAGGGAGGTGCAGTATTCACCCACGTAGCTGCGTCCCACCGTGATGCCCAGCTCGGTGAGCCGCTCGTGCGCCCGCCCGAACAGGATGTAGAGCTCGCTGATCGGGGTTCCACCGAGCCCGTTGATCATCAGGGCCACCCTGTCGCCGGCCACATAGGGCAGGTCCTTCACGACGGCATCCAGCATCTCGTCGGTCATCTCGTTGGCCGTGGTGAGCTTGGCCCGCCGCCGGCCGGGTTCACCGTGAATGCCCACACCCACCTCGATCTCATCGTCGCCGAGCTCGAACAGCGGTGATCCCTTCGCCGGCGGGGTGCAGGAGGTGAGGGCGATCCCCATGGTGCGGGTGACGCTGTCGACCTTCTCCCCGATCCGGACCAGCTCGTCCAGGTCCGCGCCCTGCTCGGCGGCGGCGCCGACGGCTTTCATCACGAAGAAGTTGCCCGCCACCCCGCGCCGGCCCACGGTGTAGGTGGAGTCCTGCACGGCGACGTCATCGTCGATGAACAGGGTCTTCACGTTGACACCGTCGGCGGCGCTGAGCTCCTGCGCCATTTCGAAGGCCATCCGGTCGCCCGTGTAGTTGTTCACCAGCAACAGCACACCCTTAGGAGAGGCCAGCAGCTTGGTGGTCTCGTACACGTAGTCCATCGGCGGTGCAGAGAACACGTCGCCGGGGCAGGCCGCGTCGAGCATGCCCTTGCCGACCGTCATCACGTGCGCCGGTTCGTGCCCGGAGCCCGAGCCCTGGATGATCGACACCCTGTCGGGGTTCGGGCTGTCGGCTCGCATGATCAGGTTGTACGCGGGCACATACTTCAGTGTGTCGGGGTTGGCCAGCGCGATGCCCTTGAGCATCTCCGGAACGTACTGCTTCGGATCATTGACGAATTTCTTCATGGCTCCCTCTCTGGGCGGTGCTCGGTCGGTGCGTGTGCCTTGCGGATACGGGTGCGTGTGCGTGTGCGGTGCGACGCTCAGTCGGTGTGACTGGATGGCAGTTCCGCGTCGTTCGGGGTGCCGGCGGATGAACCCACCCGGGCATCCCACTCGGCGCTCAGCCGCTCGAGGATCACGGCCACCGCCACCGCGCCGGGGTCCGGCGAGCCGATGCTCCGCTCCCCCGTGTAGCTGGCCCGGCCCCGACGGGCCTGCATCATGGCGGTCTGGTCGGAGGCTTGCCGGGCGACCGCGGCCATGCGGTGCAGGGTGGCGGGCGCGTCGGTGCCGGCCGTGACCTCCTCCTCGAGGGCATCCGTCATCGGCACGAGAGCGTCGAGCAGGGTCTTGTCGCCCACGTCGGAATTGCCGCGCGACTTGATGCCGGCGATTGCGCTGCGCAGCATCGCGACGGCGTCGCCGCCGCGCACCTCGTCCCTGCCCTTCACAGCGAGGGACGCCCGCAGGAACGCGGTGCCCCAGAGCGGCCCGGAGGTCCCGCCGATCCGCCCGGAGATGACCATGCCCACCTTCTGCAGGAACGCGCTCGGGCTGCTGCGGTCGTACTCGTCCCAGTCGGCGAGGACGATTTCGAAGCCCCTAGCGAGCGAATAGCCGAAGTCACCGTCGCCGACGACGGCGTCGAGGTCGCCGAACTCCTTCTCGTTGTCGACCGCCGTCTGGGCGATGCTGTGCACGACGAATTCGGTGTCGGCCAGGCTGGTCATGGGGTCTCGCTTCCTGTTCTTGAGGTGCCGGGCAGGGTGAGGATCGTGACGAGGTCCGCCAGCCGCAGATACGGGCCGGGGTGGATGCCGGCCGGGTCGGCCAGGATCTCGGCGGCGGGCCCGGCGGGGTCACCGAGGGACGAGACCACGAGGGCGGCGCCGTCGAAGTCCTCGTCGGCCGTGTAGCTGCTCACGGTCACAACGGTCGCAAGCCCGGCGGCGAGCGCGGCCCGCAGCCCGTTCTCGCTGTCCTCGATCACCAGCGTTTCGCTCGGGTCGACGCCCAGCGCACGCAGGGCATACAGGTAGATGTCGGGCGCGGGCTTTTTTGCCGGAACGATGTCACCCGCGAAGACGTGGAACCCCGCAGCGAGGTCGGGCCCCACCGCGTGGGTGAGCACCGCCCGCACCGACGCCTCGGCCGAGGTCGAGGCCACGGCGAGGGTCCAGCCCGCCGCGGCGGCTTCCTCGGTGAGGCGACGGATGCCGGGCCGGGCCGGCAGCACCCCCGCGGCCACGCGTTCGGTGTAGATCGCGGTCTTGCGATGGTGCCAGGCCAGGATGGTCTCGTCCCAGGCCGCCGGGTCCTCTGGCAGACCCAGCTGCCGGGCGACGTCCGGGGTGAGGATGCTCCGCATCCGTTCCTTTCCCCCGCCGATCCTCACCTTCTCGGCGTAGTCGGCGTCACTCCAGTGCACGGGCACCCCGAACTCGTCGAAGGTCTGGTTGAACGCCGGCAGGTGGCCGTCCCGTTCGGTGTCGGCGAGCACCCCGTCGCAGTCGAAGATCAGTGCCGGCATCTCAGGCCTTCCCCGCGCTGCCGAACTGTTCGGCCAGTCCCCTGGTGAGGTTGACGATGTCGGTGCGCACCTTCGCGAACAGCGACGGTGGGTCCCACTTGTCGCGCGCCTGGGCATCCGTGAGGAAGGAGAGGTTGGATTTCATGTAGGTGATCTTCAGTGCCGTGGAGATATTCACCTTGGCGCAGCCCCGAGCGATGAGGTCGGTGAATTGGGCGTCGGTCATGCCGCTGCCGCCGTGCAGGGCGATCGGGATCGGGTGGGCGGCGACGAGGTCGCTCACCCGCTGGAAGTCGAGCACCGGTTCCCGCTTGTACACCCCGTGCGCGTTGCCGATCGCCGGCGCGAACACGTCCACGCCGGTGGCCTCGAGGAACCTGAGCGACACCGCGAGGCTCTGCCTGGCCGCTTCGGTGTCACTGCCCACACCGTCTTCGACGCCCGTGATGGACTCGATCTCGCCCTCCACGTGAGCGCCGAACGTGCGGGCCTGCCGCACCACCTCGATGGTCTGGCGCTGGTTCTCCTCCACCGGCAGGGTGGAGGCGTCGAACAACACCGAGTTCCAGCCGCGTTCGAGGCACTCGGTGATCACATCCCGGTCCGGGCAGTGGTCCAGGTGCAGCGCGACGGGCACGTCGATGCCGGCGGTCATCGCCGACCACATGGCGAAGAGCACGTCGGATCCGATGGACTTGACGGTCTTCACCGAGGTTTGCACGATCACCGGCGAGCGGGCTTCGACGGCCCCGGCCAGCACCGCCTCCATCGTGAGGTCGTTCACCACGTTGATCGCGGGAACGCCATATTTCTCGGCGAACGCACGATCGACGATCTCCTTGAGAGTGCTCACGGCCATGTGCGCCTCGCTTCCTCGCGTGTTTGCTGGGGATCGTAGGCGTCAACACACCAACGGGCAATGGCGGACGTGACTGGATGCTGCAGCACCCCCTCGCCGCACAGCCCTCCCGCGGCGGCGCGGCGCTCGCGCATAATTGTCGCTATGGACCCCGTCAGCACTATTGTCTGGATCGTCGTGTTCGTCCTGGTCACCGTCACGGTGACCGGCTTCTCCCGGCGGATCGGCTGGTCGGCGCCGTTCGTCCTGGTGGTCGTCGGCGCGGCCGCGTCGTTCCTGCCGTCGGTGCCACGCATCGAGCTCGAGCCGGAGTTGGTGCTCTACGGGCTGCTGCCCCCGCTGCTGTTCGCGGCGGCCATCCGCACGTCGATCGTGGACGTGCGGGCCCGGCGGGACGGCATCCTGCTGCTGTCGGTGGGCCTGGTGGCCTTCACCGTCGTGACGGTGGGGCTGACCGCGTGGCTGGTGGTGCCGGCGATTTCGCTCGCTGCCGCGTTCGCGTTCGGCGCTGTCGTGGCACCGACGGATGCCGTGGCGATCACGGCCATCGCCGGGCGGCTGGGCCTGCCGCGGCGGGTGGTCACGGTGCTCGAGGGTGAGAGCCTGCTCAACGACGCGACCGCGCTGGTGGCCCTCAACGCGGCGATCGCGGCCATCCTGAGCACGGTGAGCCCGCTCTCGGTGACCGGCGACTTCGTCGTCGCTGTCGTCGGCGGTGTGGGCGTCGGGCTCGCCGTCGGGTACGTGCTGGCCGTGATCCGTCGGCAGTTGCACGCGCCGGTGCTGGACACCAGCCTGTCGCTGGTGACGCCGTACCTGGCGTTCATCCTCGGCGAGCTGGTGCACGGTTCTGGGGTACTGGCGGTGGTGATCGCAGGCCTGTTCCTGGGCTACCGCGCGCCGGTGATCCAGTCGGCGGAGGCCCGCATCGCCGAGTCGATCAACTGGCGCACCATCCAGTTCCTGCTGGAGAACGCCGTGTTCCTGTTCATCGGCCTCAACCTGGCGTCGATTCTTGAGGGGGTGCGGCTCACCGGCACGGGGTTCTGGACCACGGTGTGGATCGCTCTGGTGATCCTCGCCGCCTTGCTCGTGTCGCGTTTCGTGTGGATGGCCATCACCACGTCGATCTATCGGTACGGACCGCGGCGGTTGCGGGAGCGCGGCTGGAGCTGGCGCACCGGGGTGGCCGTGTCGTTCGCGGGGATGCGCGGGGTGGTCACTCTCGCGGCGGTCTTCCTACTCCCCCCGGAGACACCCCAGCGCGAACTTCTGCAGCTGCTGGCCTTCGTGGTGGTGGTCGGCACCCTCCTGCAGGGGCTGGCGCTGCCGTGGATCATCCGCCGGTTGCGCCTGCCGCCGCCGGACCGGACCCAGGAGCGGATCGAGGCGCAGATGCTCCTGGCCGAGGCGCAGACCGCCGGGCTGGCCCGGCTCGACACCGAGGTGACCGACGCCGACGAGGACCGGGTGATCGGCCGGTTGCGCACCAACGCCGTGTTCCTCGCGGATGCGCTCGACAACCCGGCGCCGGATGAGGCGGAGCCGCTGCCGGCCGCGTACAACCGGCTGCGGCGGGCCATGATCGAGGCCGAGCGGGAGGCCGTGCTGGCCGCCCGGGCGGACGGCCGCTACCAGGAGCCGGCCATCCGCTCTGCGTTGGCCTTCATCGATGTGGAGGAGTCAGCGCTCAAAGCCGGGTCGCCCAAGCACCAGGAATGAGGTGGCGGCGCGCGGAGCACCATCGTGCTCGCGGCCAAACGGCCCGGGCGAGCGGCTAGGCCAGCTTGGCCTGCCCGGTGAGCGCCGGCGGCTCGTTCCAGGTCTTGACGATGGCCCAGCCGACGGCGGCGATGGGCACGGCGAGGACGGCACCGATGATGCCGGCCACGATGGTGCCGGCGGTCAAGGCGACGAGGATCACCAGCGGGTGCAGCTTGAGGGACTGTGCCATCACCACGGGCTGCAGGAAGTTGCCCTCGAGCTGGTTGACGACGATCACGATGCCCACCACGATCAACGCGATGACCCAGTCGGTGGCAACGAGCGCCACGAGAGCGGCCAGGATACCGGCCACTGTCGCACCGATCAGCGGGATGAAGGCCGTGAGGAACACGATGACCGCCAGCGGCAGTGCCAACGGCACCCCGAGCACGGCGAGGCCGATGCCGATTGCGGCGGCATCGACGAAGGCGATGATCGCCGTGCCGCGCACGTACCCGCCGAGCACCCGCACCGAGGTGGTGCCGATGCGGCGACCGCGCTGCAGGCGCTCGCCGCGGAACGGGCGCAGGAAGAACTTCCAGATGACGTCGCCGTCCTTGAGGAAGAAGAACAGGATCACGACGACGAGCACGGCGCCGGTGATGATCTCGGTCGCCACAGACACCCCGGCGAGGGCCCCGGAGCCGAACTGGCTGCTGGTGAGGAAGTCGATGCCCTGGTCGCGGAAGTCCTCGAGCTGGGCGGAGTCGAGGGCCAACGGCCCCTCGGTGAGGTAGGTGAACAGCTGGTCGATGCCGTCAGAGGCGCTCGTCACCAGCTCGCTCCACTGGTTCTCGACGGCGACGACGATCAGGGTCACGATTCCGCCGAACACGACGATGGCGGTCAGCAGGGTGACCCAGGTGGCCAGGATCGGCGACAACCCCCGGCGGCGCAGCCATCCGATGACCGGGCTCAGAGCGGATGCCAGGATGATCGCGATAAGCAGCGGGATCACCACGAGCTTCACCTGCACGAGGATGAAGATCACCACGGCGACGAGCGCCAGAGCGAGCAGGATCTGCCCGCTGCGGAGGCCCAGCCAGCCCAGCTTGTCGGTCAGCAAGGTGCGCAACGTCGTCGGACCGTCGGTTCGGGGCTCGGCCCTGCGGGCGCCGGTGTTGTCGGGAATTCGCATGTGACCACCCTAAACAAGGTTCCCCGACATAGCCCGGTAAAACGCGCGAGTTTGTGCACAGCCTCAGGCGGATTTTGGGATTCGACACCCACACGATACACACGTTTTGCTCCACCGACACCCTTGAAATTCCCAGTGTGGTGGAGTGCCATGGAGGGTGTTCCGGCGCCCTGTGTTGCTGAGAGCGAACCACCGAGGAACACCACTGAGGATGCCGCGCCACAAGCGCGAACCGACCGGTTCAGGTGTCACGACAGGTATCAAGGAGGATACAAATAATGGCAGGAAACAGAGCAGTTGCTTACGAAGGTCCGGGCAAGGTCGACGTTATCGACATCGACTACCCCACCTTCGAGCTGAAGGACGGACCCGGCGTCAACCCGGCGAACATCGGCCGCCAGGTTCAGCACGGTGTCATCCTGAGAACCATCACCACCAACATCTGTGGCTCCGACCAGCACATGGTGCGCGGACGCACCACGGCTCCGATGGGTCTGGTCCTCGGCCACGAGATCACGGGCGAGGTAGTCGAAGTCGGCCGGGACGTCGAGTTCATCAAGGTCGGCGACATCGTGTCGGTCCCGTTCAATATCTCCTGCGGTCGCTGTCGCAACTGCAAGGAACGCAAGACCGGTGTCTGCCTGAACGTGAACCCGGACCGTCCGGGTAGTGCGTACGGGTATGTCGACATGGGTGGCTGGGTCGGCGGGCAGTCGCAGTACGTGCTGGTCCCGTACGCGGACTGGAACCTGTTGAAGTTCCCCGACCGGGAGCAGGCGCTGGAGAAGATCCTCGACCTCACCATGCTGTCGGACATCTTCCCGACCGGGTTCCACGGTGCCTTCACCGCCGGCATCGGCGTGGGCTCAACGGCCTACATCGCCGGCGCTGGACCGGTAGGACTCGCCGCGGCAGTCTCGGCGCAGCTGCTGGGTGCCGCCGTGGTGATCGTGGGTGACCTCAACCCCGAGCGCCTCGCACAGGCCCGCAGCTTCGGCTGTGAGACCGTTGACCTCACCAAGGGTGAGCCGCAGGATCAGATCGAACAGATCCTGGGGGTGCCGGAGGTGGATGCGGCTGTCGACGCCGTCGGATTCGAAGCACACGGACACGGCAAGGATGCCGGAACTGAGAAGCCGGCAACCGTGCTGAACTCGCTGATGAGCATCACTGCGGCCGGCGGTGCGCTCGGTATTCCGGGGCTTTACGTCACGGGCGACCCGGGAGCTGCGACGGAAGCAGCCAAGGTAGGTTCGTTGTCGCTGAGCCTGGGTACCGGCTGGGCCAAGTCGCTGTCGTTCACCACCGGGCAGTGCCCGGTGATGAAGTACAACCGGCAGCTGATGATGGCGATCCTGCACGACCGCGTTCAGATCGCCAAGGCCGTGCACGCACAGCCGATCAGCCTCGAGGATGCCCCGCGCGGGTATGCCGAGTTCGATGCGGGTGCGGCGACGAAGTACGTGCTCAACCCGAACGGCTATCTCAAGGACTGAGATCTCAGACCTGACTGGCCTGTAGGCAGCATCCGGGACCGGGCCGCAGCACGCGGCCCGGTCCCGGTGTGTTGAGCCAAGCGCGGGTAGCCTGATCGGGTCGCGTACCTGCGGCTCCGAGCGCAAGGACCGCCCCGATGCCCCGCCATGACACCCCCACCACGCCCTCCGAGGCTGAGCGGACGGACGGCTCCGGCCTGGGTTGGGACGCGATCATCGTCGCCGGCGGCAGGGCCAGGCGGCTGGGCGGCATCGACAAGACCGCCCTGGTCTGGCGAGGCCGCAGCCTGCTCGACGGAGTGTTGGCCGCGACCACCGGCTGTCGGCGCACCTGCGTGGTCGGATCAGACGCTGACCTCCCCGCCGATGTGCTGCGCGCCGTCGAGCAGCCGCGCTGGGGCGGTCCGGCCGCCGCGATGGTGGCAGGCCTCGAGGCGCTGGCCCGCGACTCCGGCGGCGCCTCCGCGGGCACCGGTTTTGCGGAGTGGATTGTGGTGCTCGCCGGCGACCTCGTGCACGCTGACGACGCCGTGCCGTACCTGCTGGCCGAACTCGACAGGCTCTTGACCGCCCCGCCGGCCCACGCCGCGCAGACCGACGCCGTGGCGCACCGATCCATCGACGGCCTGATCAGCGTCGATGTCGGCGGCCGGCGCCAACCGCTGCTCGCCGTCTACCGGCGTGCGGCCCTGGCCTCCTCCGCGCTGCTGCGTCCGGCCGACAACCTCTCGGTGATGGGCCTGATCGGCCCACTCAACCTGGTGGAACTGCGCCTTCCCGACGCCCTGTCCGACGACGTCGACACCCCGGCCGACGCAGCCAGGCTCGGCATCGTCCTTCCTGATACTGGCTAGCCTTGACTCAGGCGACACTGTCGTCGACCATCCTCGAGGAGCCCGTCATGCCCATGATCAACACCGGCCGATCGGTCCGACTCGGTTCACGCGACACCGACAACCTGGCCCGCGGCGTGGTCCTCTGATGGAGTGGCTGGAGGCTAGGGCCGCCGTGCACAGGGCCGGCGCGGAGATGCCCCGCGCCACCGAGATGGTGGCGCTCCCGGACGCCGTCGGGCGCACCCTTGCCGGCGCGGTGCACTCGCTGACCGCCCTGCCGAGCTTCGCGTCCTCGGCCATGGACGGCTGGGCCGTCAGCGGCGACGAACCGTGGATTCTGGGCGAACCGATCCTGGCGGGTGACCCTCCGCCGACGACGGTCCTCGCGGCCGGGACCGCGCGGCCCATCGCCACCGGCGCCTGCGTGCCCGCCGGCACCCACGGCATCCTGCGCACGGAAAACGGTGAGCTGGTGCCGGGGTCTGCGGCCGGCGCCGTGCCCACGCTCATCCGCTCGGCGCACACCGGTGCACACGAGCCGGCACGCGGCGAGCATGTGCGCGCCCGCGGTGAGGAATGCGGACTCGACGAACGGATGCTCGAGCCCGGCTGCCTGCTCACGGTTCCCAGGGTCGCTCTCGCGGCGGTGACGGGCCACGACACCCTCACCGTGACCACAGAGCCGACGGTGGAGCTGCTGCTGCTCGGCACCGAGGTGATCGAGTCCGGCATCCCCGGTCCCGGGCAGGTGCGAGACGCGTACTCCCCGGAGTTTCCGGCCCTGCTCAGCGGACTGGGTGTGCGGCTGAGTGCACTGCGGCGGCTGCCCGACGACCTCGAGCTGACCATTGACGCCATCCGGTCGAGCACCGCGGCACTGGTGATCAGCACCGGAGGCAGCGCCCGCGGCCCGGCCGACCACCTGCGCGCGGCACTCAGCGCACTCGGGGCCACAGTGCTCATCGACGGCGTGCGGATGCGCCCCGGCCACCCCGTGATGCTCGCCCGCCTCGCCGACGGCCGCCTGATGCTCTGCCTGCCCGGCAATCCGCTGGCCGCGATGCTCGTGCTGGCCAGCCTGGGCGTACCGCTGATCGACGGGATGCTCGGCCGCCCGCTGGTGCCGCTGGGCCGAGTGACCCTCGCGCACGACATCGCCAACCTCAGCGGGTCGACCCGGCTGGTGGCGTACCGGCTCACGGACGACGGCGCGGTGCCGACGGCGCGTCAGGGTTCCGGCATGTTGCGCGGACTCGCTGAGGCCGACGGTGTGGCCGTGGTGCCGGCCGGCGGTGCGTGCTCCCCCGAGCCCGTCGCCACGATTCCGCTGCCCTGGTAGCCGGAGTGCTGACCCTGTCGGTGACCGGGTCGGAGTGCTAAACCGGAAGGGATCGACAGATATGGAGGCCGTGGGTCCGCTGCGTGAACTTCGGATGCCCTGTCGACAGATTCGGGAAAGAAGTCAGACATGGCGACCTACACAATCGGCTACTTCGTTGGCAGCCTGAGCAGCACGTCCATCAACCGCACCCTGTCCACGGCGCTGATCGCTCTCGCCCCTGAGGAGCTTGAATTCACCGAGATCACGATCGGGAACCTGCCCCTGTACAACCCGGACTTCGACGCAGACTTCCCGCCGGCCGGCCGGACCCTCAAGGCGGCCATCGACTCGTCGGACGGGATCCTCTTCGTCTCCCCGGAATACAATCGCTCGATCCCCGGCGCTCTGAAGAACGCGATCGACTGGGGGTCCAGGCCGTGGGGCACCAATTCCTTCGCACGCAAGCCCACCGGCATCATCGGCGCGTCCCCTGGCGGCATTGGAACCGCGGTCATGCAGTCGTCGATGCGGAGCGTCTTGAGCTTCCTCGATGCGCCTCAGCTGAATTCGCCCGAGGCTTACATCAGCTTCGACGCTGCCGTCTATGGTCCCAACGGCGAGGTCACCGACGAGTCCACCCGGTCATTCCTTCGGCACTATATGGAGGAGTATTCGGCTTTTGTGCAACGGGTGCTCACCGCGAACGCGCCTGGACACATCGGTGACGAGGACCCGAACTCCAGAAAATGACGCAGACGGTCCCGAGGGCAGCCCGATCGATTGCCGCGCCGCCGCTGAGGTGCTATTCCTGAAGCGCACGTTCCGTGCCGTACCCGGCCAGAAGGAGACCACATGAATGCCCCCGAAAACGACACCGGCCGGCTGGACGACCTGAGTCAGCGGCTGACCCAGGCACTGCAGATTCTGGACCTGAAGGTCGACTACCCGCTGCTACTCGACCTGGCCGCCGAGACCACCCGCGCCGTAGGCCCTGCCGGCGGACCGATCAGCACCTTCCTGGTGGGATACGCGGCCGGCATGACGAGCACCTCGAGCAAACAGGCCACCACCGACGCCGTCGAGCGCGCCGTTGGAGTAGCCAGGCAGGCCACCCGGAAGAGCGGTGACGGCGGCATCGACGACGGGTGGGCGAACACCGCCCAGTAGCCGTCAGTCCGGTGGTCCTCAGTCCAGTAGCCGTCAGTCCAGAGCCGTCAGCACAGGCACCCGCCCCTACGTGGTCGGCACCGCCTCAACGGTGCGCGCCGGCTCCACCCGCACGATCACCGCCTTCGACACCGGCGTATTGCTGCCCTCCGCCACATGGTCGAGAGGCACGAGCACGTTCGCCTCCGGGTAGTACGCCGCCGCGCAGCCCCGTGCGGTGGGGTATGACACGGCCCGGAACCCGCGCAGCACCCTCTCGACGCCGTCGTCGTACACGCCATGGACATCCACCATCTGCTCATCGTCGAGGCCGAGTTCGACAAGGTCGTTGGGGTTGATGAACACCACGTGACGGCCCTTCTTGATGCCGCGATACCTGTCGTCGTGCCCGTAGATGGTGGTGTTGAACTGGTCATGCGATCGCAGGCTCTGCAGGATCAGGGTGCCGACGGGCCGGTCCAGGTACTCGAGGTCGTTGACGGTGAGCATGGCCTTGCCGGTGGGGGTGGGGAAGGTGCGGGAATCGCGTGGCCCGTTCGGCAGCAGGAAGCCGCCGTCCTGCCGGATCTTGGCGTTGTAGTCGTCGCAGCCGGCGACGACGTGGGAGATGTGCTCCCGGATGAGGTCGTAGTCACGCTCGAATCCCACCCAGTCCACGCCCACCTTGGTGCCCAGCACCGCCCGGGCCAGGCGGCTCACGATGGCGACCTCCGACAGCAGGTTCGGTGCGACCGGGCGCACCTTGCCCCAGGACGGATGCACGGCGCAGACGGTGTCCTCCACTGACACGAACTGGTCCCCCGTGGCCTGCCGGTCGATCTCGGTGCGCCCCTTGGTCGGCAGGATCAGCGCCTCGTCGCCGACCACGGCATGCGACCGGTTCAGTTTGGTGGAGACCTGCACCGTCATCTCGGCACCGCGCATCGCGGCCTCGGCGGCCCCGGTATCACTGATCGCGCCGACCAGGTTGCCGCCGAGAGCCATGAAGAACTTGACCCGGCCGTCCCGCAGTCCCCTGATGGTCTCGACCGAGTCCATCCCGTGCTCCCGGGGCGGATCGAAGCCGAACTCCCGTTCGACGGCGTCGAGGAACGCCGGCGGCATCTGCTCCCAGATGCCCATGGTGCGGTCGCCCTGCACATTGCTGTGCCCGCGGATCGGCGATGCACCCGCGCCGGGCTTGCCGATGTTGCCGCGCAGCAGCAGCAGGTTGATGATCTCCTTGATCGTGGCGACGCCCTTTTTGTGCTGGGTGAGCCCCATCGCCCAGGTGATGATCACCTTTTCGGCCCGAAGGTACCGGGCGGCGAGCTCGTCGATGTCGGCGGTTTGCAGGCCGGTGGCGGCCAGCACGGCCTTCTCGTCGACCTGGGCGAGGTGCGCGGTGAGTTCTTCCAGCCCCTGGCAGTGCTCGCGCAGGAACTCGTGGTCGAGCACGGTGCCCGGGTTCGCGGCCTCCGCGGCGAGCACCCGCTTGGACACCGCCTGTAACAGGGCCATGTCGCCGCCGAGCCGCACCTGCACAAATTGGTCGGCCATTTCGGTGCCGTGCCCGATGATGCCCTTCACCTTCTGCGGGTTCTTGTACCGTCTGAGCCCGGCCTCCGGCATCGGATTGACCGCGACGATCTCGGCGCCGTTCTCCTTCGCCTCCTCCAGGGCGGTCAGCATCCGGGGATGGTTGGTGCCCGGATTCTGGCCCATCACGATGATCAGGTCGGCCTTGCCGAAGTCGTCATAGGTGATGGTTGCCTTGCCGATGCCGATGGTTTGCCCCATCGCCCAGCCGGACGACTCGTGGCACATGTTGGAGCAGTCGGGCAGGTTGTTGGTGCCGAAGGCGCGCACAAAGAGTTGGTAGGCAAACGCTGCCTCGTTCGAAGTGCGGCCGCTGGTGTAGAAGGCGGCCTGATCCGGCGAGTCCAGCCCGTTGAGCTTCTCGGCGAGCAGCCTGAACGCCTCCGCCCAGCTCAGCGGCCGGTAGTGGTCGTCGCCGGCGGCCTTGTAGACCGGTTCGGTCAGCCGCCCCTGCATGCCCAGCCAGTATTCCGAGCGGTCACGCAGGTCGCTGACCGGATGCTCGGCCCAGAATTCGCTCCCGATGGTGACGGGAGTCGCCTCCCAGGTGACGGCCTTGGCGCCGTTCTCGCAGAACTCGAAGGTCTTGCGGTGGGTGGGGTCAGGCCAGGCGCAGCTCATGCAGTCGAAGCCGTCCTTTTGGTTCATCGCCAGCAGGGTCTTGCGGCTGCGGCTGACTCCCATGCCCTCCAGCGCCGGGATGGTGGAGTGCAGCACTCCGGGCACGCCCGCCGCCCAGGACTTGGGCGAACCGACCTCGAGGGTGGACTCCCCCGCCTCGTCGGCGTCGTCGAGGTGGACCGGGCTCTTCTCGCGCGCCTGGTTGGCCCCAACCGGTGGGTTCGTGGTCACTTTTTTGGGCGTCATCCTGGGCATCCCTTTCGCCGGCCGGGATCAGCCGGCACTGTCGCGCCGGAGCCCGGAAAACACTGGACTTACCCCCTCAGGGCTATCAGCATCCGGCGCTCACGGCAAGGACCCGGCAACGTTCAGGGCACACTCTGGGCGGCGAAGCGCTCGAGCCCGCAACGCTGAGTTCCGCCAAAACACTCCTTCGGGCGCATGGGGCACCCAGCCCACCCGAGTTGCCTTTCCGGCACGTCGGCGCTGCGGGCTCAGCCGACGGTCTGCGCCGCGAAGCGCTCGAGCACCTCGCCGATGCGGCCCTTGCAGCCTCCGCAGCCGGTCCCCGCGCGGGTGGCCGTGCCGATGCAGGCCACGGTGGTGTTGCCGGCCTGCGCCGAGGTGGTGATCGCCTCCACCGTGACACCGTTGCACCAACAGACCGTGGACTCCGGCGCGAAGGCGTCGCCCGCGGTGGCGGGGTCGTAGTCGGGACCGTCGAACCGCAGCAGCACAGACCGATCGGCGGGCAGCTCACTGCCGCGCTCGAACAACAGGGTGAGCTCGGCACCGGTACGGGGCATGCCCACACAGACGAAGCCGGTGAGGATGCCGCCGCGAGTGACCATTTTCACGTAGCGGCCGTGCTCGGGGTCGGCCCACTGCGCGACGGCCAGGGGTGCCGGATCGGACGAGCAGCCGTGCGTGTGCGCGGTGTCGCTGTATCCGGCGTCGTTGTACCTGGCATCGACGTCGAACGGGTCGGCCGCGGTATCACCGGCGGCGACCACGTCGATGCCCTCGGCCTTGAGCATCACGACGGATGCGCCCGGTCCGGCCCCAAGCGCCGGTGCCGGTTCAGCGGTCACGGCGGCAGCTAGCACGGCCGGCCGGCCCGCTGCGACACCCGCCCTGATCTCGGCGCTGAACCGGGCCGCGAGGCTGTCGGCCTGCCGCCAGCCCGGCCCGATCAGACCGGACGGCCCACCGGCCGGTGCCATCCTGGCGCCGTTCCACGCTGCACCGGAGTCGGCATCGGCCGGACGGCCAGCCACATGAGCACAGTCGCCGATGGCGTGGATCGCCGCGTCCGCCCAGCTTCGCAGCGACTCGTCGACCAGGATGCCGGTGGATACGGGCAGCCCGGCCAGGTGGGCTAGTTCGGTGCGGGCACCCACCCCGCAGGAAAGCAGCAGCAGGTCGCCGCTGATCTGCTTGCCGTCGGCGCAGATGAGGGCTTCGAACCGTTCCACGCCGTCGTCGTCGTGGTGAAACAACACGCTCTCGGCGCGGGCATGGTTGACCATGGTGACGCCCGCCCGGCGGGCGCTCCGGGTGAGCACCGAGCCGCCGCCGCGGTCGAGGTTGCGGTTCATCGGAATCTCGCCGTGAAAGACCACGCAGACCTCGGCGCCGGCGGCCGCGGCGGCGAGCGCGATCTCCATGCCGAGCACTCCGGCACCGAGCACCACGATGCGCTGACCGGCCTGCACGGCGGCCAGCACGGTGGCGGCGTCGGCGAGGTCGCGGAGCGCGCTGACACCGCGGGGCAGCGGCGCGCCGGCCCAATCCAGTGCAGTGGCGCCGAGGCCGCCGGCATCCGCACCGGGCTTTATCAGGCCGCGCCGCACCCGCTTGACGCCGTCCAGGGTGGGCACATTCGCGCGCGCCCCGGTGGCCAGCACCAGCCTGTCGTACGGCACTGAGCTGCCGTCGCCGAGCGTGACCGTGCGGATGGTGCGCTTCACTTCGGTCACCGTGGTGCCGGTGAGGATGCGCGCGCCGGCAGCCAGGGCCCGGCTGCCGTCGGTGAGGTCGAGGGTGTCCCGGTCGGTGCGACCCACGGCGTAATCGGCCAGGAGCACCCGGTTGTAGGCGTGCACCTCTTCGGCTCCGACGACGGTGAGCTCGGCCAGACCGGCCTCGACCAGCGGCAGGAGCTCGTCGACGAACCGGGCGCCGACCGGGCCGTAGCCCACGACGACGATGCGTTCGGGGGCGGCCGGGCCGGGGGAACCGGGCAGCTCGGCAGAAGTGTGGTCAGGCATCCGCCATCACCCTCTCATGGTCGGGAGCCGACAGGCCGGGCGCATCGATTGCCCGCACCCGCACGGCGGTGCGTTTGAACTCGGGCATGCCGGAGACCGGGTCGGTGGCGCCGGCGGTGAGCAGGTTGGCGCGCTGGTCGGCGGGAAAGTGGAACGGCAGGAACACAGTGTCAGGCCGGATGTCGGCACTCAGCTGCGCGCGGCACCGCACGATGCCACGCTCGTTGGCCAGCTCGACCCAACCGCCGTCGATCAGACCCAGGCTCGCGGCGGTGGCCGGGTGCACCTGCATCCGGGCCTCGGGCTGGGCCTCCGACAGCTCGGCCACCCGCCGGGTCTGCGCACCGGATTGGTAGTGCTCGAGCAGCCGGCCGGTGATGAGGGTGAGCGCGCCCCGCGTCTGGGCCGGTGCCGCCACGGCGCGCGGGGTCACGGCGACGATGCGCGCGCGGCCGTCGTCGTGAACGAACCGCTCGAGGAAGAGCCGCGGGGTACCGCCGGAGCCGGCCGGGTAGGGCCAGTACGCGGGCTCCCCCGTGTCGAGCAGGGCGTAGCCGAGGCCTGAGTAGTCGGCGATGCCGCCCTCGGTGGCCCGGCAGAGTTCGTCGAAGACCTCGCCGGGTTCGGCGCTGTACACGCCGGGGGCGTCCAGGCGCCGGGCGAGCTCCTGGAAGATCCACAGTTCGCTGCGCACCCCGGCCGGCGGGTCGATCGCACGTTGGCGGCGGAGAACCCGGCCCTCGAGCGAGGTCATGGTGCCCTCCTCCTCGGCCCACTGGGTGACCGGCAGCACCACGTCGGCCAGGGCGGCGGTCTCGGAGAAGAAGAAGTCGCTGACCACCAGGAAGTCGAGATCCGCCAGGCCCTGGCGCACCCTGTCGGCGTCGGGCGCGGAGACCACGACGTTGGCACCGTGCACGAGCAGGGTACGGATGCCGCCTGGTTGGCCGAGCGCGTTCAACAGTTCGACGGCGGGGATGCCCGCACCCGGGATCTGCTCGGGCGTCACACCCCAGACCCCGGCAACGTGGGCGCGGGCGGCGGGGTCGGTGATCTTGCGGTAGCCGGGCAGCTGGTCGCACTTCTGGCCGTGCTCCCGGCCGCCCTGCCCGTTGCCCTGGCCGGTGAGGGTTCCGTAGCCGGAGTGCGTCGTGCCGACGAGGCCGAGCACCAGCGCGAGGTTGATCGCGGCGGTGGCGGTGTCGGTACCGTCGACGTGCTGCTCGACGCCCCGGCCGGTGAGGATGTAGGTGCCCTTACCGGCGGCGAGCCGACGGGCGAGGCCCTGCAGCTGCCAGACCGGAACACCGGTGTGTTCCTGCACCCGCTGCGGGTACCAGCCGGCGACGCTGAAGCGCAACTGGTCGAGGCCGGTGGTTCGCCGGGCGAGGTAGTCGGTGTCGGCGAGACGTTCGGCGAGGACCAGGTGGGTGAGCCCGAGCAGCAGCACCAGGTCGGTGCCGGGGGCCGGCTGCACGTGCATGCCGGCGCCGTCGTCGGTGAGCCGGGCTGTGGCGGTGCGGCGCGGGTCCACGACGATGAGACCGCCGACCTGCCGGGCACCGTCGAGGTGGCCGATGAACGGCGGCATGGTCTGCGCCACATTGGAGCCGAGCATCAGGATGGTGTCGGCCGCGTCGAGGTCCTCCACCCGGAACGGCAGGCCCCGGTCGAGGCCGAAGGCGCGGTTGCCGGCCGCCGCGGCGCTGGACATGCAGAACCGGCCGTTGTAATCGATTCGGGAGGAACCGAGCGCCAGCCGGGTGAACTTGCCCAGCTGGTAGGCCTTCTCGTTGGTCAGGCCCCCGCCGCCGAAGACGCCCACGGAGTCGGCGCCGTGCTCGGCCCGGCTCGTGCGGAGCTTCTCGGCGACAAGGTCGAGCGCCTCGGTCCAGGAGACCGGGGCGAAGCTGCCGTCGGACGCACGGAGCATGGGCTGCCGGATGCGGTCGGCCGAGCCGAGCAGTTCGGCCGCGGTCCAGCCCTTTTTGCACAGACCGCCGCGGTTGGTGGGGAAGGCCCGGCCGGCGATGGTGACCGGCAGTCCGATCGCATCCGCGGGCCGGGCGGGGGTGCTGGCGGGCGAGGGTGTGAGCGTCATCGCGCACTGCAGTGCGCAGTACGGGCAGTGCGTGTCGACGGGGGTCACGGAGGTGCCTTTCGTGTTGGTACGGGTTCGCGAGAGCGGCCGTTCGGTTGCTTCGGCCGTGCTGAAACAACCGAACGACCGCTTTCGCGGATGCTGCGGGAGCTAGATGCGGTGTCCGGCCACGGAGGAGTTGCGGCGGAGGTAGACGAACGCGGTGACGGCCATCATCACCAGATAGGCGCCGGCGAAGGCGTAGATCGCGCTGGAGTAGTCACCCGTGGAGGTCTTCGAGAAGCCGAGCACCTGCGGGATGACGAACCCGCCATAGGCCCCGATCGCGGAGATCAGGCCGAGCGCGGCCGCGGTCTTCCGCTGCGTGCCGACATCGCCGGAGTCCTTGTGCGCATCCGCGACCCCGCTCCTGGCGGCGAAGACGCTGGGGATCATGCGGTAGGTGGAGCCGTTGCCGACCCCGGTGGCCACGAAGATCAGCAGGAAGGTGACCAGGAAGAGCCAGAAGTTACCGAGTGGCAGTACCAGGTTCACCAGCACCGCCCCGGCGGCCATCACGCCGAAGGCGAAGACGGTGACCAGGGCGCCGCCGAACCGGTCCGCGAGGCGGCCGCCGAACGGTCGGGCCAGGGAGCCGGTGAGCGCGCCGAGAAAGGCGAGCGAGAGTGACGCGGAGACGACCTGGAAGGAGGAGTAGTCGGGGAACTGGTCGGCGATCAGCTTGGGGAAGACGCTCGCGAAGCCGATGAACGAGCCGAAGGTGCCGATGTAGAGGAACGCCATGATCCACAGGTGCGGTTCCTTCACCGCGGCGATCGAGCCGGCGAAGTCGGCCTTGGCGTTGGAGAGGTTGTCCATGTACTTCCAGGCGCCGAACATGGCGAGCAGGATGAACGGCACCCAGAAGAACCCCGCCAGCGGCAGGTTGAGCGTGCCGAGGGCGCCGAGGGTGATCACGATCGGAACGACCAACTGAGCCACAGCGGCACCGAGGTTGCCGCCGGCGGCGTTGAGGCCGAGTGCGTAACCCTTCTGGCTCTGCGGGTAGAAGTAGGTGATGTTCGACATCGAGCTGGCGAAGTTGCCGCCGCCGAGCCCGGCGAGCGCTGCGATGAGAAGCATGACCGGGAACGGGGTGTCCGGGTTGCCCACAGCGAAGCCCAGGGCGATCGACGGGATGAGGAGCAGGCCCGCGGAGATGATGGTCCAGTTGCGGCCGCCGAACTTGGGCACCAGGAAGGTGTACGGAAACCGCATGGTGGCCCCCACGAGCGTGGGGATGGAGATGAGCCAGAAGATCTGGCCGGTGTCGAAGGTGAAGCCCGCGTTCGGCAGCTGCACCACCACGATGCTCCAGAGCTGCCAGATGACGAAGCCGAGGAATTCGGCGAAGATCGACCACTTGAGGTTGCGGGAGGCGATGGCCTTGCCCCCATTGGCCCACTGCTGGGGGTTCTCGGCGTTCCAGTTGTCGATCCACCGGCCCGGGCGGTGCACCAGTTCGGCGGATGCGGCGGGGGCGGTGAACGTGGCGGGCGGGGCTGTCGCGGTGCCGGTCGTCGGGGTCATCAGGTTCTCCTCGCGAGAAATGGTGCACTGTGAGTACGTGTCGCCGACGTTACGCAGGCCGTGTTTCCGGCAGCGGATGCCGCAGTTACCGTTCGATCACCGTGTACTCACACCCGCAACGGGCCGCTGATAGGCCTCCGTCACATGACCGACACAAAGCCAGGCGGGACCGCGTATCCCGGTCGGTCCCGGCCTCACATCCTCCTCCGGCGCTCGCCGGAACGCGGGCCTACTCGGAGCCGTCCGCGGCGCGGAGGGCCTGCACTCGGTGCAGCATCTGGCGCATCTCGTTGCTGGGCTGTGACGTGGCCCGATCGGCCTCCGGGAACAAGACCTGAATGTCGGGTCCCACCTCGGTTTGCACCGCAGCGGCAAGGTCGTGCCCGTCGATCAGGTAACCCAGAGTCGGCTCCGTCACCGCGATCCAGCGTTCGTTCCAGTCGGCCAGTCGGCCGACGAGCGGCCCGGACAGGCCCAGCACCGCCGGTTCAAGCCTGTCGTCGACCAGGTCGAGGAGAGGCGACCGGTTCCGCAGCGGGAGGCCGCCGTCCCGCGGCTCGAGGAGAATCCGCGTCGGTGTACGGCCGGGCGTCCACACCCACGCCGCAACATCGACGGTGCGGGTCATAGCTCTGAACTCGGCGTCGGGCATCGCCCACATCTGCTCCACGATTGACGATCGCGGGGGCGCCGGGCTGAACGTCTGACCGTCCCCGCCGACGGCGTGCCAGGCCGCGGCAGGCGGGGTGGCGGTCTGGGAAGCACGGGAGGCCTCGGGAGCACGGGAGCGCTCCGCATCCGCGTCCAGGTAGAGAACGACGACGGCTGATCCGAACTCTTGTTGGAGCTCCGCGGCAAGGAGGTGTCCGTCGACGACAAAAGCGAGGTGCTCGGCCGGCGACGGCCACTCCTGTTGGTTCTGCCCCATCAGCAGCTCGTATCGCGAGTTCCAGCCGACCAGACGGTTCTCCAGGTCGTCGGACAGGCCGAGGACGCCGCGAGGCAATGGACCGCCCCACGCGTCGGGCGACGGGGAGCGGTCCCACAAGGGGAGCCCGGCGCAGTACTCGGCCATCAGAATCACTCTGGTCGGATAGGCATCGAGGTTCATGCCTCGACCCTACTGACAGAGGCGTACTGACACCGGCGTACCGACACCGGCCTACCGGTACCGGCTCGCGTCAGTCGGTGCGGCCGCGGCTGAACGACCAGGGCAGACCGGCCAGGGCCAGCTCGAGTCGAGCGCTGGAGGAGTAGAGGTCGATGACCACGTCCACCAGCTCGCGCGGCGGTGCCTCGCCGTCCACCAGCAGCGGGCGGCTCACCACATCCGCGCCGCACCGTTCGGCCAGGCCGGCGAAGTAGCCGGGGGCCAGCAGGTAGGTGGCCACCACGACCCGCACCGGTGCTGCGGCGCGGGCGGCGAGCACGGCTGCGGCGAGGCGGGGCTGGGCGGCAGAGATGAACCCGACGGTCACCGGGCGGCCGAGCACGGCGGCGAGGCGGTCGCCCATGGCGTGGCAGTCGGCGACCGCGTCGGCATCGGTGGATCCGGCCGCGGCCAGCACCACGGTGTCGTCGGGCCGGAGGCCGACCTCGTGCAAGCGGTCGGCCAGGATGCGGGCCAGCCGCCAGTCGGGGCCGAGTGCCCCGGTGACCCGGACGGGTTGCCCGGCGTCGTCGGCGGCCTCGGCCAGGTCGACGCGCACGTGGTAGCCGGCCGAGAGCAGCAGGGGAACGATCACGACGGGGCGGTCGGCTCCATCGGCGGGGCCTGAGTCGGTAGGGCCGGTGTCGCTGGGGCAGGACTCGGCGGCGATGGCGCGGAGGCAGCTGGGCACATCCGGGCTCTGGACATCGACGTAACCGCCCCGCACGGTGAGGTGCGGCGCCGCGGCGGCCACGGCGTCGACCAGGGCCAGGACGGCCCGCTGACCGGCCGGGTCGCTAGTGCCGTGCGAGGTCGCGAGCAACACCGGGGCGGTCGTCATGCTGCGGCGAATTCCACGGTCTCGGACTGCTCGGTCTCGGCCCGCTCGCCGGCCCGGTCATGCGCGCTGCCCGGCACCTGGATCTGCACGGTGCCGTGATCGACGCGCACCGGGAAGGTGGGCAGGGCGTAGTCGGCAGAGGTGAAGCACTCCCCGGTTTCGAGGTCATAAACCTGCTTGTGCAGTGGGGAGGCCAGGGTGGGCCGGTCCCCGCGCGACCCGACGATGCCGCGGCTCATCACGCAGGAGCCCGTGGCGGGGTCCTGGTTGGATACCGCGAACAGGTGGCCGTCGGGCAGCAGCACCAGGGCCACCTGCACGCCGTCGATCAGCGCTGCCTCGGCCCACAGCGGTTCGAGTCTGTCGAGGTCGCACACGCTGGTCCAGTCCGCGGAGCTTTCGAGGTGGTGGCCAGCAGAGTCGTGGCCAGCAGCGTCGTGGCCAGCAGAGTCGTGCGGGTGGGTGGGCGTTGTGTGCACGGGGTCCTCCAGTGGTTCTGCGGGCGAATGACACGGTCTGAGTCACGGCGACGTCGGTGCGGCCTGGCATCCACGGTAGGCAGACCTCGTGTCGGTCATCGTGCGGGGCCGTGACGATCGCGTAACGAAGACCTCTCACGCTGCCCGAAACGACGTGAGGACCACGTCACACTCCGTTACCCGGGCGACACGGTCGGGAAATCGCCGAAATTTAGGCTGACGGAACAGCTCACCACTCGGAAAGGCACTCCATGGACCACGTCACCCCCGCAGCGGCCGACGCCGCCGCAGACGTCCCCGGCACGCCCCGACGCGTCGTGGTGATCGGCGGCGGCCCCGCCGCGCACCGGTTCACCGAGGCGATGGCCGCCCGCGCCACCGCATCCGGCAACACCGGGACCGTCGAGCACACCGTGACTGTATTCGGCGAGGAACCACACCTGCCCTACGACAGGGTGGCGCTGTCCCGCCGCCTGGTCGACTCCGAAGACCTCACCCTCGGCGACACCGCCCTGTGGGACGCCGCCTTGATCAGCTACCGCGGCGGCAGCAGCGTCGTCGGCCTCGACACCGCGGCAAAGGCGATCACCCTCGCCGACGGTGAACGGGTGCCGTACGACGACCTCGTCTTCGCCACCGGCTCCGCCGCCACCGTGCCGCCCATCCCCGGCGCCGAGGCCGGTCACGTGTACCGCACCATCGAAGACGTCGATTTCCTCGTCGGCGAGATCGGCCGGCTGCGCGAGCGCCTGGGGCGCCCGGCCAATGTCGTCGTCGTCGGCGGCGGACTGCTCGGCCTGGAAGCCGCCGGCGGTCTCGCCAGGCTCGGCGCCGCATCCACCCTGGTGCACTCGGGTGACTGGCTGATGTCGGCGCAACTCGACGAGGGCGCCGGCCAGGCGCTCGGCCGACTGATCGGCGCGCAGGGCATCGCCCTGGCGCTCGGCACCCGGCCCACCGAGATCCTGCGCTCCCCCACCGGCCGGGTCCTCGGTGTCTCGCTCACCAACGGCAGCCAGCTGCACGCCGACCTCGTGGTCTTCTCCATCGGCATCACCCCGCGCGACGAACTCGCCAGGGCCGCGGGTCTGGAGCTCGGCCCGCGCGGCGGCATCGTCATCGGCGACGACTGCCGCACCTCGGTAGCCGGGATCTGGGCCATCGGCGAGGTCGCCAGCATCGACGGCGTCTGCGTGGGACTGGTCGCCCCGGCCAACGCCATGGCCGAGGTCACCGCCGATCGGCTGCACGGCGGCGAAGCCGTCTTCCCCGGCATCGACGATGCCACCAAGCTCAAGCTCTCCGGGGTGGAGGTCGCCAGCTTCGGTGACGCCCTCGGCCGCACCGAACACTGTCTCGAGGTGGTCTACGCCGACCCGGCCCGCGGCCTGTACCAAAAGATCGTGGTCACCGGAGACGCCAAGACCCTGCTCGGCGGCATCTTCGTCGGCGACGCCTCGCCGTACACCTCGCTCCGCCCCCTGTTGGACCGCGAACTGCCCGCGGAGCCCGGCGCCTACCTCTCCGCCGCCGGCGCCGAACCGCCCGCGAACAGCGACCTGCCCGACGATGTGCAGCTCTGCTCCTGCAACAACGTGTCGGTCGGCGCGGTGCGCGAAGCCGTCCGCGGCGACCACGGCGAGGCCTGCACCGAACTAGGCCCGCTCAAGGCCTGCACCCGTGCCGGCACCCAGTGCGGCTCCTGCGTCCCCCTGGTCAAGAAGATCCTCGAGACCGAGCTGCGCAAGGCCGGCGTCGAGGTGTCCAAGGCCCTCTGCGAGCACATCGCGTTCAGCCGCAGCGAACTGTTCGAGAGTGTGCGCATCCTGCAGCTCACCTCGTTCGACGACATCATGGACCGCTTCGGTACCGGCCTCGGCTGCGACATTTGCAAGCCCACCATCGCGTCGATCCTGGCCACCCAGACCAACGGCTATGTGCTGGATGCCGGCCGTGGCGGCCTGCAGGACACCAACGACAGGGCCCTGGCCAACATGCAGAAGGACGGCACATACTCGGTGGTGCCGCGAATCCCGGGCGGGGAGATCACCCCGGCCAAGCTCAAGGTGATCGCCGAGGTCGCCGAGCAGTACAACCTCTATACGAAGATCACCGGCGGGCAGCGCATCGACCTGTTCGGTGCCCGTCTCGAGCAGCTGCCCGAGATCTGGACGATCCTGGTGGACGCCGGTTTCGAATCCGGTCAGGCCTACGGCAAGTCGTTGCGCACCGTGAAGAGCTGCGTGGGCAGCACCTGGTGCCGGTTCGGCGTGCAGGACTCGGTATCGATGGCCATCCAGTTGGAGCTGCGCTACCGGGGGCTGCGGTCGCCGCACAAATTCAAGCTCGGCGTCTCCGGCTGCGCCCGTGAGTGCGCCGAGGCCCGCGGTAAGGACATCGGCATCATCGCCACGGATGTGGGTTGGAACCTGTATGTGGGCGGCAACGGCGGCTTCCAGCCGGCGCACGCACAACTGCTCGCCCAGGACCTCGACGACGACACCCTGATCGCCTACATCGACAGGTACCTGATGTACTACATCCGCACCGGCGACAGGCTGCAGCGCACCGCGCGCTGGCAGGAGGAGTTGCCCGGTGGGCTCGAGCACGTGCGCGATGTTGTCGTGAACGACAGCCTGGGCCTGGCCGCCGAACTGGAACTGGCCATGGCCGCGCACGTGGGCAGCTACGAGGACGAATGGGCGGCGACCCTGAAGGATCCGGAGAGGCTCCGCCGGTTCCGCTCGTTCGTGAACGCGCCCACCACGCCGGACCCGGCGATCGTGCAGGTGCTCGAGCGCGGCCAGCCGCGCCCGGCCTGGCCCGGCGAGCGCGCGGCGCTGGCGGACGCGTCACCGACGGATGCGGCACGGGCGGATGCGGGTCAGACCAGCACTGTACAGACCGGCACGGTGCAGACCGGCGCTGACTTCTTCGGTGTCAGCGTCAACGAGCCCGACGACACCGCCCCGGCCACCGGGCCGGTGCTGCTCTCCGGCGCCCGGATCCCCCTGCGGCCGGCCGATCGGAACGACACCGGCCTGACTGCAACCGGGCGGAACGACTCCGGGCGACACACAACCGCTCACGCCGCTCCACTAGACGGAGAATAGGGCCATGCCGAATCCAACCCTCGACATCGGTCTGAACGTGACCGGTCGCCGCGTGCTCATCGTCGGCGGGAGCCGCCCCGCCCGCCGGGTCATCGCCCGGTACCGCGCTGCGGGCGCCGTGCTCTACCTCGCGGCAGACACCTACGAGGTGCCCAACCCTCTCGTGCGCGCCGTGGCCTGGCCGCATTCGCCGCGCGGCTGGCGCGACCTGGTCTCCGCCGTTGACCTCGTCGTGGCCGTCGACCTGCCCGCGCACGACGAGCCGCTGCTCGTCGCCGCCTGCGCCGAGAAATCGGTCTGGCTCACCCGGGAGGCGGCCGCCCCGGTGTCCAGGCCCGGGCACGTCACCCTCGTCGGCGGCGGTCCCGGCGACGACGACCTGCTCACCGTCGCCGCGCTCACCGCGCTCCGCAGCGCCGACATCGTCTACTACGACAGGCTCGGTCCGCACGACAGGCTCGACGAGTGGGCGCCCGGAGCCGAACTGGTGAACGTGGGCAAACATCCGGGCCACCACGCCGTACCGCAGGCCGAGATCGAGCAGTTGCTCGTGACCAGCGCCCGCGCCGGCCTCACCGTCGTGCGCCTCAAGGGCGGCGACCCTTTCGTGTTCGGCCGTGGCGGTGAAGAAATGGCCGCCTGCCGGGCCGCCGGAGTTCCGGTCACCGTGATCTCCGGGGTCACCAGCGCCATCTCCGTGCCGGCGCTGGCGGGCATCCCGGTCACCCACCGCGACGTCTCCCGCCTGTTCACGGTGCTCAGCGGTCACCTGCCGCTCAGCGAGGAGGAGCTGGCCCACCTGGTGGGCCTGGGCGGCACCATCGTGGTGCTGATGGGCGTGGGCACCCTGCCGCACCTGGCCAGCGGCCTGGCCCGGCACGGCATGCGCGCCGACATGCCCATCGCCATCATCGAGCGCGGCTTCTCCGCGCACCAGCGCACCACCGTGGCCGACATCGAAACCGTGGTGAGGGTCGCCGGCGAGGTCGGCGCCCGCTCCCCCGCCGTGCTCGTGATCGGCGAGGTCGTGCGGCTGGCCCAGTGCGACGACGCCGCGGCCGTTGAAGTGCTCGCAAACGCCGCTACACTCTCAGGCCAGAGGTAACCCTGCCTGACACGTCAGCCACCAGAACCATCGGAGACACAGTTAACGACATCGGAATAGAAGCGGGGCTGCCCGGCTTCCGACCGGACCAGCTCGAGGGCTTCCGCATCGGAGTCACGTCCGACCGCCGGAGCGAGGACCTCATCGCCGCGTTCGAACGACGCGGCGCCGATGTTCTGCATGCCCCGGCGATCCGCATCGCTGCCGCGGCCGACGACTCGCAGATCACCGCCGACACCGCGGCGATCATCGCCGGCCGGCCGGACATCCTGCTGGCGACCACGTCGTACGGCATCCGTCGCTGGCTCGAAGCAGCGGATGCGGCCGGGCTCGGCCACGACCTCACCGAGACCCTCGAGAACAGCCGCATCCTCGTGCGCGGCCCCAAGGCCCGCGGCGCCATCCGCGCCGCCAACCTTGACGACTCCGGCATGAGCGACGAGGAAACCACCAGCTCGCTCGTGGACAAGGTGCTCGGCGAGGGCGCGGCCGGGTTGACGGTGGCCGTGCAGCTGCACGGGTTCACCGACGAGTCCCAGATCCAGCGGCTGCTCGACGCCGGTGCCACGGTGCTCACCGTCGCGCCATACCGGTGGTTGCTGCCCGACGACTCCAGCCGGGTGCTCAAACTCATCGACGCGGTCTGCACCGGGTCGCTTGACGCCGTCACCTTCACCAGCGCACCCGCTGTTGAGGCGCTCTTCGGCGCGGCGGATGGCGTCGGCCGGCTCGAAGCTCTGCAGGAGGCCCTGCGCGGACCTGTCGTGGCCGCCGCGGTCGGGCATGTCACCGCCGCACCCCTGCTCGCGGCCGGCATCACCCCGATCGTGCCGGAACGGTTCCGCATGGGTGCGCTGATCAAGCTGGTCTGCGACTACCTCGCCGACGAGCGGGTTCTGCGCCTGGACAGCCGGCACGGTCCGGTAGAACTGCGCGGACGGCGGGTGTCTGTCGCCGGCGCATCCGCCCTGCTGCCGCCGACGTCGCTCACCCTTCTGCGCGCCCTGCTCGCCGCACGGGGGTCGGTGCTCTCCCGCGCCGATCTGACGGCCGCGCTGCCCGAGATCCAGGACGACCACGCCGTCGATGTGGCGATCAGCCGGCTGCGCCAGTCCCTGCCGGCGCCGGCGCTGGTCGCCACGGTGATCAAACGCGGCTACCGCATCGACGTGTAGCGGACGCTTCGCGCTCGCTCAGCAGGAGGCCAGTCGAGTTGCCAGTGGAGGCCCTTCTGCCAGGGCACCTTGCGGCGATTCGACGAGACGTGCTGCGCCGACGTGCGCCAAAGTGCCCCTTCGCCCGCCCCGAAGCGGCGTAGTGCGGCAACTCGGCGGGCCCGCCCCGCTGCGAGGGGGTGGCGAGTGGGGTATGCCAGCTGCAGCTAGGTGAGGCGGGCGGCGACCTCGTCGAGGACCGACTCCGAGCCGGCGTAGATGCCGTCGGGCCGGGGCCAGTGACTGATCACGTCGGTGAAGCCGAGCTCGCCGGCCCGGCCGACGGCGTCATCGAAGGCACCGACACTCTGCAGCGAGTACGCCCCGCCGCTGTCGAGCGAGAGGTAGCGGTCCAAAGAGCCCGGCGCCCGGTCCGCCGCGGCGAGGGTGTCTTCCAGCCGGTGGACCAGCGCCGCCACTGCGCTCCACCATTCCTCGCCCACGGCACCGTCGGCGCCCGTGGTCACCCAGCCCGCACCGTGTTCGGCGACGAGCTTGAGGCCCTTCGGCCCGTTGGCGGCGATCACGAACGGAACCCGGGGCTGCTGCGCCGGCCGGCCCACCATACGGGCGTGCACCGCGGTGAACCAGTCGCCCGCGAAGTCGAAACCGCCCGCTCCCGGCTTCTCGTGGCGCAGCAGCAGGTCGAGGTCGGTGACGAACTCGGCGAACCTCTCGTGCCGCTGACGCGGGGTGTATGTCGGTTGCCCGAGCACGAAGGCGTCGAAGCCCGTTCCGCCCGATCCCAGCCCGAGCAGCATCCGCCCGCCGGAGATGTCGTCGACCGTGGCGACCTCCTTGGCGAACGGCACCGGATGCCGAAAGTTCGGTGAGGCGACGAAGGTGCCCAACCGGATCCGGTCGGTGACCGCCGCCGCGGCCGCCAGGGTGGGGATGGTGGCCTGCCACGGCTGATCGGCGAGGCTACGCCAGGACAGGTGGTCGTAGGTCCAGGCGTGATCGAAACCGTACTGCTCGGCGCCCTGCCATTTCCGGCGGGCCTTGGGCCAGTCGAACTGGGGCAGGATGACGATTCCGTGGCGCATACCGGCAGTCTACAAACCGACCGGGCAGCCGGGCGGCCGGAGTCCCCGCATCCGCCTGCCCCGCGCCGGGGCGACCAGACGGTGCTATGACTGGTGCGTCGGCGCCGCGCCGCACTCGAGGAAGATCTGCAAAGGAGCACCCCGATGGACCCGATTGTGACCCCGGGCCGGTTCGCCGGCCAGACCGCCATCGTCACCGGAGCCGGCTCCGGGATCGGAAAAGCGACAGCCGTGCGACTGGCCAGGGAGGGCGCCAGGGTGATTGCCGGCGACGTGGTTCCCGCCCGTCTGCAGGAGCTCCTCGACCAGTTCGGCGACCTCGACATCGTGACCGTCGACGGCGACATCAGCCACCAGGACACCACCACACGGCTGGTCGCCGCGGCGAACGGCCGCATCGACGTCGTCGCCAACGTCGCCGGTGTCATGGACGGCTTCCTCCCGATCGCCGAGGTCGACGACGCCACCTGGGAGCGGGTCTTCGGCATCAACGTGACCGGCATGATGCGCCTGATCCGCGGGGCGCTGCCGATCATGGTGGCCGGCGGCGGCGGGTCGATCGTCAACGTCACGTCCGAGGCCGGCCTCCGCGGCGGCGCGGCCGGGGTCGCCTACACGGCGTCCAAACACGCCGTGATCGGTCTGACCCGCAACACCTCCGTGATGTACTCGGCCCAGGGCATCCGCTGCAACGCGGTCGCGCCAGGCGGGGTGCAGACGAACATCGAGGCTCCGATGCGGTCTCCCCTGGCCGGGTCGGTGCTCGGCCCGGTGTTCCAGCACGTGTTGCCTCCGGTGGCCACCTCGGAGCAACTCGCCGCCACCATCACCTGGCTCGCCAGCCCGGACTCGGCCAACGTGACCGGCATCGTCCTGGCGTCGGACGGCGGCTGGTCGGCAATATGAGAACCGGTCTCCCTGTCGTCGCATGAGAGGGGTGCGGATGTCGGACGGTGCTGCCAGACTCACCGCATGACAGGCACAGACCAGACTCAGAGCCCCGTCCCGTTCCCCGGCCGTCCGCACGGCCATGGCCGATCCGCCCCGCCGTTTCGGTGCGGCGTCGTGCCGCCCTACCTCCTCGAGCACCTGGCCGCGGTCGAGGACCCGCGCTTCGAGGCCGCAGCCGAGGCCGCCCGGCGATCGTTGCGCGTCGACGACCCCATCCGCAGCCTGCGCTTCGAGCGCCGCACCAGCGCGCTGCCCGCGCTACCCGTCGAGGCCGTACCGGGCGTCAGCACCCGCACCATCAGCGACGCCGGCCAGCTGCAGCGGCTGCCCGGCCGCACCGTGCGCACCGAAGGTCAGCCCCCGGTCGCCGACGTGGCGGTCAACGAGGCATACACCGGCCTCGGCGACACTCATGGCCTCTATTGGAGCCAGTACCAGCGCGACTCCATCGACGGGCGCGGCCTTCCGCTTGACGCCACGGTGCACTACGGACGGGACTATGACAACGCCTTCTGGGACGGCGAACGGATGGTGTTCGGCGATGGCGACGGCGAGGTCTTCAACAGGTTCACGATCTCGTTGAGCGTGATCGCGCACGAGCTCACCCACGGTGTCACCCAGTACAGCGCCAACCTCGCCTACCAGGGCCAGTCCGGTGCGCTCAACGAATCGGTGTCGGATGTCTTCGGCGCCCTCGTGGAGCAGTTCGCAGCCGGCCAGGACACCCGGTCGGCGAGCTGGTTGATCGGCGCAGGGCTCTTCACCGAGCAGGTGCAGGGCCAGGCGCTGCGTTCGATGAAGGCGCCGGGCACCGCCTATGACGACGATGTTCTCGGCACCGATCCGCAGCCGGCCTCGATGGACGGCTACATCGACACCGAAGAAGATTACGGCGGAGTGCACCTCAATTCGGGCATCCCGAACCGGGCGTTCTATCTGGTCGCCGAGGCCCTCGGCGGCAACGCGTGGGAGGCGCCGGGGCAGATCTGGTACGACACGCTCACCGGCCCCACCCTCACCGTGAACGCCGACTTCGCCGCTTTCGCGACGGCGACGGCGACGGCCGCGATCACCCGCTATGGCGCGGGCTCCGCCGAGCACGACGCGGTTCTGGCGGGATGGACCGGAGTGGGTGTGGTCGTCGATCCGCTGCGAGCGGCCTCCTGACGCGGCAGCGACGGTTCAGCGTTCGCTGGCAAGCCGCCTTCGATCATGCCGACATCCCCGATCGTGGCCCCGGCCGGACGTACCATGGGGCCATGAAGGTCGTCGTCTCACGCAGCGGAGGCATCGCTGGGCTCCGGGTCACCTGGGACGTGCAGGTTGACGAGCAACCGGATGCTGCCGCGTGGATGCGTTTCCTCGAGGAACTGCCCTGGGACGAGGCCGAGGACAGCGCACCGATGCCGGACCGTTATGTGTACCGCATCCGGTGTGCCCCGCACGAGGTGGTGCTCGCCGAACCGCAGGTGCACGGCGCCTGGAAAGACCTGATCGACAGGGTGCGCGCGGCGAGCGAACGCTGACGCAGACCACCGAACATCGTGTCGTTAGCACCCTGTGATAACGCACGCCCGGCGATACTGATAACGTGACTCGAAAGGGGGTCACGGGGCCCCATCAAGGGGGGCCATCATGGCAACGGCACATTCGTCTGCATCATCACTTCCTGACGTCGGCGGCACCGCCGATGCACGGACGGCCGCTGGACGACCTGGCGCCCTCCTGCGGCGTGGCCTCGCCGTCACGTTCGGCCTGGTGGTTGCCACCGCCGCGATCCTCGGAACCACGCAGGCACCCGCCTCCGCGGCTCCGGTGCCCGGCACGGTCAACCAGTGCAACTACATCCAGGACGGCGGCGGCAACGAGATCGCCTGTGACGTCACCATCACGAACTACCTCGACCTCGACACGGGCCTGTCCCGATCGGACATCACCGTGCGCACTTGTGAAGGCGCGGTCGGCGAACTGGTGTGCACCACCATCCCAGTGAGCTTCCCCACGGCCACCACCGTCGTCGACCAGTGCAACAACTCCGCCAACGGCGGCGGGTCGATCGCCACCTGCAACGTGTCGGTGGAGAACGTCATCGTCGGCGATGCCACAACCTCTCCCGCGACCGTGAATCAGTGCAACGGTTCAGGAGCCGAAGGACCCGAACCCACGCTCAACTGCACTCCGGTGTCCTCCACCACCTCGGCCGCCATCACCCAGTGCAATGCGTCCGTCAACGGCGGCGGGGCCGCCCGCCGCGTCACCTGCACGGTCGATTCGTCGACGGTCAGCGCTGCGCTGCCGGTGACCATCCGTCAGTGCAACGATTCAGTGAACGGCGGCGGCTCCACGCTGACCTGCACCGCCTCCCTCACACACCGGATCCTGCCTGCCGGAACCGTCACACCCACCCCGTCTCCCACCCCCTCAGCAACCCCGCCGGCGGTCACCCCCTCGGCTACCCCGCCGGCCGTCACCCCCTCGGCAACCCCGCCGGCCGTCGAGGCAGGACAGACTCCCACACCGTCGGCGAACCCCTTGATCCCCATCGCCGGCGGTGGTGGCGGCGGCGCCGGTTATGGCACGGACCTGGCCGAGACCGGCACCGAACTGGCTGAGACCGGTACGGATGCCCTGCCGGTGTTCCTCATTGCGGCCGGAGCGCTGCTGATCGGTGGAATCCTCCTCACCGTGATGCTGGTGCGTCGCCGTTCCACCCAGCTGTAGGGCAACACGCCGCGGTCCGCTCGGCATACTCGCCGAGTGGACCGCAAAGTGGGACTATGAGGTATGGACAACAACGACCTTGATCCCGTTCGCATTCTCAGCGAGGACGAGTGCTGGGAGTTGTTGCTGTCCTCAAGCTTCGGCCGTCTCGCCGCCGCTGTCGCGGATGACATCGAGATCTTTCCACTCAACTTCGTCGTGGCCGACAAACGGCTTCTGTTCCGCACGGCCGAGGGAACCAAGCTTCTCGCCCTCACCGTGAACAACAAGGTGGCTCTTGAGACCGACGCCATCGGGCGCGGCGACGCGTGGAGCGTTGTCGTGAAGGGTCTCGCCCGAGTCCTCGACACCCAGGCCGAGATCGAAGCCGCCAACGCGCTCCCGCTCCGTCCGCTGGTGCCCACACTCAAGTACATCTGGGTTGAGATCACCCCGACCGAGCTGAGCGGGCGCCGGTTCGCCCTGGAACCGGAACCGGAGCGGTACTAGCCGTTAGTCGCTGGCCGCCGCCGGAGCGACCCGGCCCTCGCCAGAGAGCCCGATGAGCATCAGCACCGCAGTGCCGTAGGCATCCGCCGCGGTGGCCGCCTCGAACACCTCGTCGACGCCGCGCACGTGCACGCTTACCCGGTACCGGTCGTCGCTGAGCCTGTGCAGGGAGCGAAACGTGCCGCGCAGGAGCGCACGCATCTGGTCTTCCCTCGGCAGCCACAGGGCATCCTCGAGCGCGAGCGAATCCAGCGCCCACTCCGTCGTGCCGTTGAAACCGAGGATGGTGCCGGTGTCGAACTCGTGCGCCTCGATGGTCATCTCGCTGACCGTGAAGACCTCGGAGTCGAAGCCCGGTCGTTCGATGCGGAACGAGTCACCGGATACCGGATGCCAGGACAATCCGGCCTGCTGCAGGGCACGGGCACAGTCGATTGAGATCATGTCCCATTATCGGCGCGGGATACCGTCGAGCGCGAGGGCGTTTTTCGCACTCACACCAGGCCGTCAGGCACAGAAGATTGGCACGCAGGTGCGCCTGCGTGCCACATATTTCGGGGTGCCCCGGAGCGCCGTCAGCATTCTCCGGGGCCACCACTCACCCATCAGGCGGGTGCGGATCGAACGGTCTAGCTGACGCCGTTCAGGTCGATCACGAAGATCAGGGTCTTGCCGGACAGCCGGTGACCGGATCCGGCCGGGCCGTAGGCCAGGTGCGGCGGCACGGTGAGCTTGCGACGGCCGCCCACCTTCATTCCGGGGATACCCTGCTGCCAGCCGGCGATGAGGGAGCCCAGCGGGAAGTTGATCGACTGGCCGCGGTTCCAGGACGAGTCGAATTCTTCGCCGGTGTCGTATTCGACGCCGAGGTAGTGCACGTCGACGGTGGCGCCGGCGGTGGCCTCGGCCCCGTCACCTACCACGATGTCGACGATGTCGAGCTGTTCGGGCGCGGGGCCCTCCGGGAAGTCGAGTTCGGGCTTGGAGTTCAAATCAGTCATGAGACCATCCAATCGGATTCCGGCTCCGGACGCACACCTGGAAATTCCCCCTTGCGCGAACGCCGTGGCCAGGTGCAGTCTTAGTGCATAGAAACTCGCCGCACCGGGAGAGTTGTCGGCAGTGCCACACCACCGGGCGGCGAGTTTTCTCGTGGGCCCGTGTAACCGGGCGGCACGTCAGCCGATGACCTGGGCTCGGTCGTCCATCAGCAGGCCCAGCAGCCGGGCCTCCTCGACCTGGTCGGGGGTACTTCCCGGCCGTGCCGCTGCGCCGCTGCGACGGGAGGGGCGCAGCTGGGCGCTGACCAGTCGTTGCCGCACCGATGCCAGCCGGGTGGCATCCGTGATGAAGCGGTTCATCGCGAGGCGACGCGCCTGCGGCTGGCCGTGTGCCCATGCCCGTGCCTGGCGTCGGCCGCGGGGAGTCGCCAGCATCGCCACCTCGGCCGGGGTGAACCAGCCCACGGCGGCATAGTCGCTGAGCCGTTGCACCGTCAGCGCCTCCTCCTTGCGCCGCAGCATGACCACGACCAGGATCGCGCCGAGGAACATCGGCACCTGTACGAGGAAGTAGTAGCCCACCAGGGATGCGTCGTCGGTGAGTAGAAAGAACGCCCCGTTCCACACCGCGTGCAGCAGAACCGCAGCGGCCAGGCCGATGAACACGGCGCCGAGGTAACTTGAACCGCTCGCACGCCGGGCGGCGAAGCCGATGGCCAGGCCGGTGCAGGCCGTGAACAGCACGTGCGCGAACGGGGAGATCACCCCGCGCAACAGGAAGGTCACGCCGAGGTCGGCGATCCCGCCGTCGAGCATCGCCACACCGAAGTACTGGATGTTCTCCGAGAACGCGAAGCCGGCGGCGATCATGGCCGCGTAGACGACTCCGTCGATCGGACCGTTGAACTGGCCGCGGATCACCCAGAACAGCAGCAGGATGCCGAATCCCTTCGCCGACTCCTCCACGAGCGGCGCCTGAATGACGGCGGCCGTGAAGTCGCCCGCCGGTCGGGCCACGCCGCTGGTCGCGACGACGATCTGCACACCGAGGTCGAACACCAGCGCCGTCACGATAGAGACGCCGGCGCCCCAGAGGAAGGCAAACCAGAGCGCCGGCCGGGGTTCCGGCTCCCACCGGTCGATCCAACGCACCGCCAGCACCACCAGGGTGAGCGGCACCAGCGCCAGCAGCAGACAGACCAGCACCGCGCCCGGACCGAGGAAGGTCGAGAGGTAGACCAGGACCAGCAACAGCGCGAGCGCGGCGACCACGATGCCGATGCTCGCCCATACGACAGTGCTCAGGTTTGTGCGCCGCACCGGCGAACTCCACACCGGCGTCTGGATGGGGGTGTCCTGCTGGGGCACGGCGAGCGGTCGGCCGGTCGGGTCGAGGGTCATGCCCGCCAGTTTACGGGGACCGGACCGGTTCGAACCGGGCAGATTCCGCCCGAGCGATGGCCCTGAACGGCGATGTCTGATTCCCGCTACCGGTCGTGCGGTGCGCGTGTCAGTCTTGGGGGGTGACACCAGCGCCCAGCTCCCCCGACGACCCGGTCTTCGCCGAACGATACCGGGCCATGTCCTCCCGCGACGCCCGCTTCGACGGCCAGTTCATCACCGGCGTGCACTCCACGGGCATCTACTGCCGACCGAGCTGCCCGGCCGTGACCCCCAAGCCCGGCAATGTGTCGTTCTACCTCACTGCTGCTGCGGCTCATGAGGCGGGACTGCGGGCGTGCAAACGCTGCCTGCCCGATGCCGTGCCGGGGTCGCCGGCGTGGAACATCCGTGACGACCTGGCCGCCAGGGCGATGCGGCTGATCGGCGACGGCACCGTTGAACGAGAGGGCGTGCCCGGACTGGCAAACCGGCTCGGCTACACCCCGCGACACCTCACCAGGGTGCTGGTCGCCGAGGTCGGCGCCGGCCCTCTGGCGCTGGCTCGCGCCCACCGCGCGCAGACCGCTCGCGTGCTGCTCATGAGCACCGACCTGCCGGTCACCGACATCGCATTCGCCGCCGGTTTCGGCAGCGTGCGGCAGTTCAACGACACCATCGCCGCGGTGTACGAGCGCACACCGTCGGCCCTGCGGGCCGGCGCCCGGGTGCGGGCCGGCAGCCGCGACCGGGACACCGAAACCGGCACCGGCACCGGCACCGGCACGAGGATCAGCCTGCTGCTGCCCGCCCGTGCACCGTTCGACGGCACGGGCCTGCTCGGCTTCCTGGGTGTGCGGGCCATCGACGGTGTCGAACGGTCCACCTCCGCCGGGTACGAACGCACCCTACGGCTCCCGCACGGCTGGGCCACCCTGCAGCTGGCCGTCGCGGGCACCCTCGACGCGCCCGCGATCGCCTGCACCGCCCGGCTGAGCAGCCTCGCCGACCTCGCTCCTCTCGTGAGCCGGGTACGCCGCCTGTGCGACCTCGACGCGGATGCTCAGGCCATCGATCGCGCCCTGGCCGACGACCCGGCCCTGGCCGGCTCCGTGCACGGCACCCCCGGCATCCGGGTGCCGGGCAGCCTCGACCCCGAGGAGACCCTGTTCCGGGCCCTGCTGGGCCAGCAGGTGTCTGTGGCCGCCGCCCGCACCGCCCTCGGCCGGCTCAGTGCGGCCCTCGGCGAGCCGGTGCCCGGCGCCACCGCCCCAGACACAGACACAGACACCACCACCGCCACCCCACAGCTGCTCTTCCCCACAGCCGCCCGCATCGCCGAACATGGCCGCGAGGTGCTGCGCGGCCCTGCGGCCCGCATCGACACGATCATCCGCGTCGCCGCGGCGTTGGCCGCCGGCGACCTCGTGCTCGACGTCGGGGAAACCCGCGACGATCTGCAGGCCCGGCTGACCGCCCTGCCCGGCATCGGACCGTGGACTGCCGGGTACGTGGCCATGCGGGTTCTCGGCAGCCCCGACATCCTGCTCACCAGCGACCTCGCCCTGCGCCAGGGCGCCGATCGGCTCGGCCTGCCCGCAACGGCCAGAGACCTCGCCGCCCACGGCAGCGTCTGGGCGCCATGGCGCAGTTACGCCGGCATGCACCTCTGGCGGGCGGCGGGAGCCCCACGACCGGCCGGGCCGGCAGTTCACGGCAAGAACGGTTCTGGCCGGTTACGCTGAAGAAGTGAAGTTTGCGCATCTCAGAGTTGAAGGCCAATCCACCCCCCGTCTAGCCATCGTGGTGGACGACGCGGCACTCTTCCTCGACGAGGTGATCGATGACGCCCCGCGCGACCTCCAGGACCTCCTCGAGAAGGGCGCCCCGGAATACGACAGGGTGCGGGCGCTCACCGCGAACGCGCTGACCCACGGTGCCAGCCTCACCCCCATCGACGATCTGCGGCACTCGTCTGCGGTGTTGCGCCCCCCGCAGATCATCGCGATCGGCGCCAACTACGCGGCCCACTCCTCCGAGCTCAAGCTGCGCAGCGAGACCGCCGCGACGGTGTTCTCGTTGTGGCCGAACTCGCTCACCGGCCACGAGTCGATCATCTCTTGGCCGAGCGACCTCACCGGCCAGGTCGACTACGAGGCCGAACTCGGCGTGATCATCGGCCGGCCCGCCCGCAACGTGTCGGTTCGCGACGCCCTCGATTACGTCTTCGGGTACACCGTCGTGAACGACATCACCGCCCGCGACCTGCAGTTTTCCGAGGCGCAGTGGTCCAGGTGCAAGTCGTTCGACGGGTTCACCCCCACCGGCCCGTTGGTGGTCACCGCAGACGAGATCGCCGACCCGCAGAACCTCTGGCTGACCACCCACGTCGACGGGCGCATCCTGCAGGACGCCTCCAGCGGCGACATGGTGCGCACGGTTGCCGAGATCATCGCCTACCTGTCGCTGACGTCCACGCTGCTGCCCGGCACGCTGATCTCCACCGGCAGTCCCGGCGGCGCCGGCTACAGCCGCAAGCCGCAGGTGTTCCTCAAGGACGGCTCGACCGTCACCGTCTCCATCGACCGGATCGGGCTCCTCACGACCCACTGCCGTGAAATCTGAGCCTGGCCGGCCACCGGTCACCATCTCGGTGGTCATCCCGGTCTACAACGACGCCGACTTCCTGCGCACCTGTCTGCGCGCACTGTCTCAGCAGCGCCGGCCGGCCGATGAGATCATTGTGGTCGACAACGCCAGCACGGATGCGACGGCCGCCGTGGCCACCGCCGCCGGTGTGCGCCTGGTCCGCGAACCGCTGCGGGGAATCTGGCCGGCCACCGCGGCCGGCTACGACGCGGCCACCGGCGACGTGATCGCCCGGCTCGACTCCGACTCGGTGCCCCCGGTGGACTGGCTGGAGCGGATCGAGGCCCGATTCACGACCCATCCCGACACCGCCGTGTACACCGGTCCCGGCGACTTCTACAACTGCGGCCCCGTCACAGCCTGGTTGGGTGGCCGGATCTACATCGGCGGCTACTTCCGCTGGATGGGGTTCTGGTTGGGCCACCCGCCGCTGTTCGGATCGAATTTCGCGATGCGCCGACAGGTCTGGGCCGCCAACCGCGACAGGGTTCGCCGCACCCGCAACGATGTGCACGACGACCTCGACTTCAGCATGCACCTGGGCCCCGACGAACCGGTCACTCTCGACCGCTCCCTCAGAGTAGCGATCTCCGCCCGCCCGTTCGAGACCCCGCGCGGGCTCGGCCGCCGGGTGGCGTGGGCCGGCCGCACTCTCTTCTCGGGCTGGCCGGACTACTCGCCCTGGCGCATCCGCCGGCGCGCGGCGAGTCGCCGCAAAAGACCGCTTCGCGCGCTCTGACAGGTCGTTTTGCGGCAACTCACAACCAGGAATCCTGCCGTCAGCGACCGCTCGCGTAGAGAGCGAGCAGGTCGCGGGCCAGCTGGTGCGGGGTGGTCTCGCAGGGGCTGTGCCCGGCCGGGTAGACGCGCAGGTCCGCGCCGATCCGGTGGGCGAAGCGCCGGTGCTGCGCCACCTTCCACAGGTCGCGGTCGCCCACGGCGATGAGCTTGGGCACCCGGCTGCGGGCCAGTTCCCTGCGCACATCGGGGGTGTGCTTCATCAGAGCCATGATCTGGTCGAGGCTGGCGCGCCGGGTGTAACCGAACCGCCTGCGCGCCAGGTCGAGACGGCCGGGCCGGGTGTGGTTGCGGTTGGTGACGATGCCCCAGATCATCAGGGACGCGATGGTGTGCGCGGGCACCAGGCCGCTGATCGAGCCGAGCCAGCGCACGCCGCGAAAGGTCTGGCCGGGCCCCGGCGGCGTGGTCAGCAACACCAGCGAGGCGAACAGCTCCGGCCGCCGCGCCAGGGTCAGCTCGGCGACGAGGCCGGCGAACGAGTAGCCGAGCACGTGCACCGGCCTCTCCCCCGATTCCAGCACCGCGACCAGGTCGGCAACGAAGAGGTCGTAATCGAAACGCCGGCCCTGCACCGGCCCGGCCGCGGCGGACTCGTACTGGCCGGCGAGGTCGAAGCTCTCCACCCTGTAGCCGGCGTCGGCGATCAGCGGCGCCAGAAGCACGAAGTCCTCCTTCGACCCGGTGGCCCCCGGCACGAGAAGTACCCGCGGGTCGCCCCGCCGGCCGAGCCCGATGGCGGCCAGCCGGCCGCTGGGCGCGTGGAACCTGAACCGCTCGGTGCCCGGCGGCAGGATCGTCCAGTCGAGGTCGGGCAGGGCGGCGTCGAGCATCGCGAGTCGATCGGGCCGGATCGGCTCGTTCCTGTGGAGCGGTTGCCTCACACGCAGGGACACGGCACCAGAGTAGCGCCGCCCGCCTTTCCTCGGCGGGCCTACTCGATGATGGGGATCGAGGAAGTTCCGGTGTCGGGCCGCATCCCGGACAACCGGGCCGGTTCGAGCTCGCGCATCACGTCTTCCCTGGTCATCAGGTTGGCCTCGACCACCAGGTCGGACACGTTGCGCCCGGTGAGCAGCGCCGTCTGAGCGAGCGCCGCGGCGGCCGCGTAGCCGATGTGCGGGATGAGCGCGGTGATCACGCCGACACTCGAGCCGACCATAACGGCGAGCCGGTCCTCGTTGGCGGTGATGCCGTCGATGCAGTTCACCCGCAGGGTCCACATCGCCTGGGTCATCCAGGTGAGGCTCTGGAACAGGTAGTGCGCGATGACGGGTTCGAAAGCGTTGAGCTGCAGCTGCCCGCCCTCTGCGGCCATCGTCACCGTCACATCCGCCCCGGCGACGGCGAAGGCCACCTGGTTGACGACCTCGGGGATGACCGGGTTGACCTTGCCGGGCATGATGCTCGAACCGGCCTGGCGGGGCGGCAGGTTGATCTCGCCGAACCCGGCCTGCGGGCCGGAGGAGAGCAGGCGCAGGTCATTGCAGATCTTGGAGAGCTTGATGGCGCTGCGCTTGAGGTTGCCGCTGAACGACATGAAGCTGCCGGCATCGCTGGTCGACTCGATCAGGTCCGGCGCCGCCTCCAGCTTGAGCCCGGTGATCAGATTGAGGTGGCGGATGGCCGCGGCCGCGTACCCGGGATCGGCCGTGATGCCGGTGCCGATCGCGGTGGCGCCCAGGTTGACCTCGGCGAGAAGCCAGATCGTCTCGGTGAGCCTGTCGTAGTCCTCGCCGAGGGTGGTGGCGAAGCCGTGGAACTCCTGGCCGAGGGTCATCGGCACCGCGTCCTGCATCTGGGTGCGCCCCACCTTGAGGATCTGCTCGAACTCGTCGGCCTTGACCGAGAAGGAGCCCTGCAGCGCTTTCAATTCGCGGAGCAGGTGCTTGAGGAAGAACGCCAGGGCGATCTTGATCGCGGTGGGATAGGTGTCGTTGGTGGACTGGCTGCGGTTGACGTGGTCGATCGGGCTGAGAATGTCGTAGCGGCCGCGCCCGTAGCCCGCGTTTTCCAGCGCGAGGTTGCAGATGACCTCGTTGGCGTTCATGTTGGTGGAGGTGCCGGCGCCGCCCTGCATGACTCCCACCACGAACTGGTCGTGGTGCTTGCCCTCGATGATCTCCTGGCACGCGGCGTCGATCCAGTCGGCCCGCTTTTGGGAGAGCGCACCCACCTCGGCGTTCGCGCGGGCGCAGGCCTGCTTCACCGAGGCGAGGGCCACGACGAAGTCGGGGTAGACCGAGATCGGACGCTTGGCGATGGGAAAGTTCTCCAGCGCCCGCTTGGTGTGCACACCCCAGTAGGCGTCCGCGGGGACCTCGACGCGGCCGAGCGAGTCGCGCTCGATGCGGAAGCCGGGGGTGACGGCGGGGATGTCGGCGCTGAGATCCTGTGGGCTGGTCGTGTCTTCTATGGTCAATTCGGCGTTCGTCGTTTCGGTTCTTGCGCACATGCTGCTGGTGGGGTGCACGTGGGCTCCATTGCCGTCGGTGAAGAGCTTGTGGCTCATGACCGACCCACTCTATCGCGAGGCCCCGGCCCGGCACCGGAGCCGCACGTTTCGCCTGCGTTACGCAGGGAACCGTCGTCTCCGGGCAGGGTCTGTGCAAGAAAACGCAGGTGCGACCCCACAAGTTACGCGGCGGCGGGCTCCTCGGGAAAGACGTCGTGTTCCATGGCGTCGTAGCCTTCAGCGGAGCTACGCGGCTTACTGGAGTAGCGCACCCTCGCACGGCGCACGCACCAGAAGCCAGTTGAGGCCCCCTGGAACGCATCCAGGAGGCCTCAACTGTCATGTCACAGCCGGCCAGTCGCGGTGGCGGGCGGCGCGCATCCGTTAGACGCCGAACAGGACCTCGACGGGACCGCGCACGAAGAAGACCAGGAAGCCGACCGCGACGACCCAGAGCAGCGGGCTGATCTCACGCGCCTTGCCGGAGAGCGAGCGCACGATGACCCAGCTGATGAAGCCGGCGCCGATGCCGTTGGCGATCGAGTAACTCAGCGGCATCACGATGATGGTGAGGAACACCGGCAGCACGATGGAGAAGTCGCTGAAGTCGATAAACCGGATCTGCGACACCATCATGGCGCCCACGATCACGAGGGCCGCTGCGGCCACCTCGAGCGGAACGATCTGGGTGAGCGGGGTGAAGAACATTGCGGCCAGGAACAAGAGCCCGGTGACGACGTTCGCGAAGCCCGTTCGGGCGCCCTCACCGATTCCGGCGCCGGACTCGATGAAGACAGTGTTCGACGAGGATGAGGTGGCGCCACCGACGACGGCACCGACGCCCTCGACGATCAGCGCCGACTTGAGCCGGGGGAAGTTGCCGTCCTTGTCGGCGACACCGGCCTCGTTGGAGAGCCCGGTCATGGTGCCCATGGCGTCGAAGAAGTTCGTGAAGACCAGCGTGAAGACCAACATCACTGCCGCAAGAACACCGATGCGCTCGAACGCGCCGAAGCTCACCTCGCCCACGAGGGACAGATCGGGCAGTGCGACGAAGCTGGTCGGCAGCACCGGGGCGTTGAGGTTCCAACCGGCCGGGTTGGTACCGAGCGAAGGACCGACCTTGAAGATGGCCTCCAGGATCACGGCGAGCACCGTGGTGCCGACGATACCGATGAGCAAGGCCCCCTTGACCTTGCGGGCCACGAGCACACCGATCAGCAAAAGCCCGATCACGAACACCGCGGTGGGCAGGCTGGCGACCGAACCGGACTCGCCCAGCTGCACGGGCGGGGAAGCGACGCCGCTGGAGCGCACAAAACCGGAGTCGACCAGGCCGATGAACGCGATGAAGAGGCCGATCCCCACGGTGATGGCGATCTTGAGCTGACGGGGCACGGCGGTGAAGATCATTTCGCGCAGGCCCGTGGATGCCAGCAGCACGATGATGAGGCCGTTGATGACGACCAGGCCCATGGCCTCCGGCCAGGTGACCTGGCCCACGACGCTCACGGCCAGGAACGAGTTGATACCGAGCCCGGCGGCGAAACCGAACGGCAGTCGGGCGATGACACCGAACAGGATGGTCATCACCCCGGCCGTCAGCGCGGTCACCGCGGCGACCTGGCCGTTGGGCAGCCAGTTGCCGGCGACATCCACCGCGGCCTGGTCGGCACTGAAGCCGCCGAGGATCAGCGGGTTGAGGATGACGATGTAGGCCATCGTGACGAAGGTGACCAGGCCGCCACGCACCTCGCGGCTCCAGGTGGAGCCGCGGCGAGTGATCTCGAAATACCGGTCGAGCACGGACTTGGTACCGCGCCCCGTGGGCTCGGATGGACCGGACGCCAATGGGGTTCCGGTCGAGGTGCCTGTCGTGGCGGTTGGGGCTGCTGCGGTGGACTCGTGCTCTGATGCGGAAATGATGCTCTCCCGGTCGGTGTGCGGCGGCGTGCCAAACGCCTTATTCTACGACGCGTCCCGCGGCCGTGATAATCGGCCCAACCTGGCTGGCTAAACGTGCGGCACGAATTTGCCCCAGGCGACCCGCCGTTCGGCCTGCGGATCGGCCTCGATCCGGTCGCGGCTGTCGATGACCAGCGTCAACCTGTCCGCCTCGGTATATGGCGGCCAGGCGGCATCCGGAACGCCCGTGCCGGCAAAACCCAGCCACCAACCCTGCATGCGCGCGCCGATGGCCTTGAACTCCCGCCGGCCGCCGAGCACCGTCATGCCCCGGCCGAACCAGCCGTCCAGCCTGTCGAAGAGCGGGAACAGTTCGAGGCCGTGCGTGGCATCCAGGCCCATCCGACGCAGCAGCCGGGGCGCGGCGTCGAACCTGTAAAAGTACACCGGGGCGTATCTGGAGTGCCGCTCGCCCACCTTCACACTCGGATACCAGAACGAGTAGTCGCCGCCGAAGTCGAGCGCGGCCCGCGCCGCGGGGATGCCCGGGTACTGCGCTTTGAGGGCCTTCTTGGCCTTCTTCTTGGTGTTGGCGAAGACCGCCCGCATGCGCGGCGGCGTTGACGCGAGAATGTCGATGCGGCCGCTGAACAGCGAACCCTCGCGCTGGTTGGTGCCGATGAGCAGCGGGATGCGGTGCGCCCGGCCGTCGCGGAACGCGTCCAGCGGCCGTTCGGGCAAGAAATCACCGTCGATGACCGGGCAGAGCGGGATGGTGCCTGGGTACTGGTCGGGCGAGCGCACGGTGAGGGTGGTGGTGGCCTGGGCGAGGCGGGCGGGGTCGGCGTCCAGCAGCAGACGAACGGCCTCGGCGTCGGTCAGGCCCGAACTCACCGGCGGTTCGGACTGGTGCCCTGCGCCGGCGGTCGGCGATGCCGGGGCAGCCGGGGCCTGCTCGGCGAGGATGCGCACGAATGTCGCCGCCCACTCGGCGGTCAGCGCCGGCGGGTACACGGCGTTCGGCGGGGCGCTCTGGGCGATGGCCCGCTGGAACAGCCCCGCGGCCGCCGGCACGGTCATCAGGGTGGTCACCGCATTGCCGCCGGCCGATTCGCCGAACAGGGTCACCGCCTCCGGGTCGCCGCCGAACGCACGGATGTTGGCGCGCACCCAGGCAAGCGCCGCGACCTGGTCGCGGAGACCCAGGTTGCTCTCGAACGGCCGCTCGGGCGTGGAGTAGCGACTGAAGTCGAGGTAGCCGAGCGCGCCCAGCCTGTAGTTCATGCTCACGTACAGGATCCCGGCGCGGCGGACCAGTCCCTCACCCTGGCGGGGATTCTCGCGCGACGACCCGACGCTGTACGCGCCGCCGTGCACGAACACCATCACGGGGCGAAGCGCCCCGTCGTCGATCGGCGCATCTGGGGCGATCACGTTGAGGGCCAGGCAATCTTCGCTCTGCGGGATGCGCGGGTGCGCGCCGAGGAACTGGCCCTTATGGCTCTGGGTGGCGACCGGTCCGAACTCCGTCGCGTCGCGCACGCCCGGCCAGGGCGGAGCCGCGGCGGGGGCGCGGAAACGCAGAGGGCCCACCGGAGCAGCCGCATACGGGATGCCTCGCCACGCGCGGATTCCGCGCTCGCTGACGCCGCGCACCAGCCCGCCGGACACCCGGATCTCGAGCGGATCGAGCGCGCGCGCGCCGGTATGCGAAGTCATGGGGTGATCCTAATCCGGTCCGCTGACCCCGGGGCAAACTCGGTGGCCCGGCCGGCGGAGCACTACGCTCAGCTAGGGCCGCGCGAGGTATGCGTGCGGCCGGATCCCAGAGAAACGAGACACCAATGGCACTGCCCTGGACCCTGCACGGCGACGGCAAGACCGTCGGCCCGACCGACGTCGTGGCCCCCGGCGAACGCCTGAATTGGCCGATTACGATCGGCATCGGAGCCCAGCACGTGGTCGCGATGTTCGGCGCCACCTTCCTGGTCCCGTTGATCACCGGTTTCCCGCCGAGCACCACCATCCTCTTCTCCGGCATCGGCACGATCCTGTTCCTGCTGATCACGCGCAACAAACTGCCGTCCTACCTCGGGTCGTCGTTCGCGTTCATCGCCCCGATCACCGCCGCCGTCGCTACCGCGGGCATGGGCAGCGCGCTGTTCGGCATCCTGGCCGTCGGAGTGCTGCTGGCACTGGTCGGCGCCATCGTGCAGTTCACCGGGGCCGGCTGGATCGACGCCCTGATGCCGCCGGTCGTGTCCGGTGCGATCGTCGCGCTGATCGGCTTCAACCTGGCACCGGTGGCGAAGGCCAACTTCACCCTGGCGCCGCTCACCGCCCTGATCACCCTCGCCGCCGTCATCCTCTCCACGGTGCTGTTCCGCGGCATCCTCGGCAGGCTGTCGATCTTCCTGGGCGTCATCGTCGGTTACATCGCCGCGGTCATCCAGGGCGAGGTCGACTTCAGCGCCGTCGGTGACGCCGCCTGGGTCGGCCTGCCGCCGCTGACCCTGCCGACGAACCCGTTCGAGAACCCCGCGGTGTGGGCGATCCTGCCGGCGTTCCTGCCCGTGGTGCTGGTGCTGATCGCCGAGAACGTGGGCCACATCCGCGGTGTCGCGCAGATGACCGACAGCTCGGTCAACAAGCTCACCGGCCGTGCGCTGCTCGCCGACGGCCTCGCCACGGTTCTGGCCGGTTTCGGCGGCGGCTCCGGCACCACCACCTACGGCGAGAACATCGGCGTGATGGCCGCCACCCGGATCTACTCGACGGCCGCGTACTGGGTGGCCGGCATCACCGCGGTGCTGCTGGGCCTCTCCCCCAAGATCGGCGCCGTCATCAGCACCATCCCGGCGGGCGTGCTCGGCGGCGTCACGACGGCCTTGTACGGGCTCATCGGCATCATCGGCGTGAAGATCTGGCTCGACAACAAGGTGGACTTCAGCAAGCCGGTCAACCAGTTCACCGCCGCCACCGCCCTGATCATCGGCATCGCCGACTACACCTTCAGCGCCGGCACCCTCACGTTCAACGGCATCGCGTTGGGCACCGTGGCCGCCATCGTGATCTACCACCTGATGACCTGGGTGGCCCGGGTGCGCCGCACCGCCTAGCCCCCGCCGGCCCGCGAACTGTGAGCTAAGCACCTTCCCGAGCGGTTTTCCGGGGCTTTTCTCGCGGTTCGCGGGGCTGGTCGCTACTGGTGCAGCGCGGGGACGATCAGGTAGACGCCGTAGAGCACGATCAGGCCGCACAATGCGAAGCAGAGGTAGCCGCCGTACTGGGCGACCGACTTCTGGATGTCGGTCAGCGGGTTGGCCTTGAGGGCCTTACGGGCGCGTTTGGCGTCCTTAGCGGCCCGCGCCGGGCTGAGCACGGTGATCGCGCCGGTGAACTCGGCGGGTTCCACCGTCGGGATGCGCCCGGCCGTGGTGAGCAGGCGCAGGCCCAGCGAGTAGAGCGAGACGACGACGGCCGAGGACACCAGCGCGGCTGCCGCGACAACGAGGAAAGCGGCCCAGTCGATCACAGTGCAACCTTCTGTCGGTCCTTGCGGGACGGTTTGCGGGGCGTTTTCTTGATCTTCACGACGTGGCCCGCGTCATCGATGTCGTGCAGGTTGTCGTGTGAGATCCGGTCGCGCTTGGACCATTGGAAGAGCACGTAGACCACGGCCGTGCCGATGACGACGTCGAGCACGATGCCGATCGGGCCGAGCAGGGCCAGACCGGCGGCGAACGCGCCCATGATGGCGGAAGCCGGCAGGGTGAGCAGCCAGCCCAGCGCGATCTGGCCGGCCATACCCCAGCGCACCGTGGAGCCGCGTCGGCCCAGGCCGGAGCCGATGACCGACCCGGAGGCGACCTGGGTGGTGGAGAGAGCGAAGCCGAGGTGGCTGGACGCGAGGATGGTCGCGGCGGTGCTGGTCTCGGCAGCGAAGCCCTGGGCGGGCTTGATCTCGGTGAGCCCACGGCCCATGGTGAGGATGATGCGCCAGCCGCCGGTGTAGGTACCGATCGCGATCGCGAGGGCGCAGCACGCCACCACCCAGAACTGCGGCCCCGAACCCACGGCCTGGTAACCGCCGGCGATGAGGGTCAGGGTGATGACGCCCATGGTCTTCTGCGCGTCGTTGGTGCCGTGCGAGAGTGCTACCAGCGACGAGGAGAAGATCTGCGCGTAGCGGAAGCCGCCGCGGCCATCAGGCTTGCCGGCGTCGCGGCGGGTGATGGCGTAGGCGAGGCGGGTGGCGAGGTAAGCGACGATGCCGACGGTGATCGGAGCGATCAGCGCGGGCAGGATCACCTTGGCCAGGACGACGTCGAAGGCCACGGCCTGCGCCCCCACACCGATGATGGTGGCGCCGATGAGGCCGCCGAACAGGGCGTGACTTGAACTGGACGGCAGGCCGCGCAGCCAGGTGATCAGGTTCCAGACGATCGCGCCGATCAGTCCGGCGAAGATCATTTCCGGGCTGATCTGGATCCCTCCGTCACCCTCCTTGATGATGCCGCCGGACACCGTCTTAGCGACCTCGGTGGACAGGAACGCTCCGACGAGGTTGAGAACTGCCGCGACACCGACCGCGACCTTGGGCTTCATGGCCCCGGTAGCGATCGGGGTGGCCATGGCGTTGGCCGTGTCGTGGAATCCGTTGGTGAAGTCGAAGATGAGTGCCAGTGCGATGACCAGCGCGACGATAAGGGTGAAATCCACCGGCGTCTTTCCTTGTATTACCCGAACCGTGGTCGGGTACATACATAACCGGCACGCAAGAGAGATGGCTGGCTCGAAACCGGGCCTCGTTGATCCTGACAGCCGGAGGCGGGCAGGTCAATTCAGGGTGCGTTCATTCGCCGTTCACCCGGAGTTCAGGTGGCAGGGCGTCAGTCGCGGGCCACGACGGTGGCGAGGTCCGCACCGAAGGTGAACGTGGCCTCGACCCGCTGTCCGGCCAACACACCGGGCAGCCAGTGCTTGGCGTCGTCCCACATCTCGTCGACGGGCAACTGGGCGATCGTGAACCATTCAGGGTTCAGCTCGTCCGATTCGCGCGGAATGCCGCTGAACCGGTCGGTGACGAAGACGTTCGACCGCTGGCTCCAGGCGGGTTTGTGCGGGAACAGGTAGGTGAGCACCCCCATCGGGGTGAGCGCGTCGGCTCCCACGGTCAGGCCCGACTCCTCCCCGATCTCCCGCACCGCGGCATCCAGGGCGGATTCACCGGGTTCGAGCTTGCCGCCGAGCCCGACGATGTTGCCCAGACCCAGGCCCTTCTTCTTGCGGCCGAGCAGAACCTGGGGCTCGCCGGTCTCGGAGAGGCGGGTGAGGTAGCACACGCACACCTGGGGCAGTTCGGTCATGGTGTCATAGTAGCGAGCGCCCCGCGGGGCCCCAGAATCCTCGGTTACGCTGTACCCATGGATTTTGTGCCTGAGACCGGAACTATCACGATGTTCACCACCACCTGGTGCGGCTACTGCTCGCGCCTGAAGAGCCAGCTCGACAAGGTCGGCATCGGCTACACCGAGGTGAACGTCGAAGAGGTCGACGGCACGTCAGAGCTCGTCATGAGCCTCAACGGCGGCAACCGCACCGTGCCGACAGTGCTGTTCCCGGATGGCTCGGCCGCGACGAACCCGTCGCTCGCGCAGGTGCAGGCCAAGCTCGCACCCGCCGCCTGACTTTTCGTCAGACAGAAACTGCCCGGCCGACCTGAGTCGTCCGGGCAGTTCTGTCATGAGTACGGGTTTAGCCGAAGAGCACGGCCGCTTCGTCGTAACGCTCCTGGGTGACCCGGTTGAGGTCCATGGTGGCGTCGGCGATGCTGACGTTACGGATGTCGGTGCCCTTGAGGGAAACCATCGAACCCCACTTGCCCTCGATGACGGCGTCGACCGCTGACATGCCGAGGCGGGTGGCCAGCACCCGGTCGTAGGCCGACGGGGCGCCACCACGCTGGGTGTGGCCGAGTACGGTCGCCCGTGCTTCGATGCCGGTGCGCTCTTCGATCATCGGGGCGATGAGCTCGCTGATGCCGCCGAGGCGCGGACGGTTGAACGCGTCCAGGCCCTTGTGCGAGTGCGCCTCGCCCATTTCGGCGAGCAGGAATCCTTCGGAAACCACGAGGACCGGCGCGCGCCCGCGGTCGCGAACGCTCTCGACCCACTCGCAGATCTGCTCGATGGTCTGCGGCTGCTCGGGGATGAGGATGGCGTGCGCTCCGCCGGCCATGCCGGAGTGCAGGGCGATCCAGCCCACGTGGCGGCCCATGACCTCGACGACCATGCAGCGGCCGTGGGAGTCAGCGGTGGTGCGGAGACGGTCGATGGCTTCGGTGGCGATCTCGACAGCGGTGTTGAAGCCGAAGGAGTAGTCGGTGGCGGCGAGGTCGTTGTCGATGGTCTTGGGCACGCCGACGATCTTGATACCGGCATCCGTGAGGCGGCGGGCCGCCGTGAGGGTGCCCTCTCCGCCGATGGCGATGATGGCGTCGATACCCTCGGCGTCCATAGTCTTCTGGATGTTCTCCGGACCCGCGTTCTCGCCCTCGTAAGGGTTGGTGCGCGAGCTACCCAGGATGGTGCCGCCCTGGCGGGACAGGCCACGAACGCTGTGCCGGTCGAGCTTCATGAACTCGCCCTGTACCAGCCCGCGCCAGCCGTTGCGGATGCCCACGAACTCTGAGTCGTATGCGCGTCCTCCCTTGAGGACGGCACCCCGAATCACTGCGTTGAGGCCCGGGCAGTCTCCGCCGCTGGTGAGGATACCGATCTTCATTTCTTGGCTACTCCTTATTACATGCATGTGTGTTTCGGCGGATCGCCCGTCCACCATCATGGCGGCGAGCATTGGCCTGGATCAAGTCAACACCGGCGGCGCTGCTCTGAGGTAGGGACTTCCGGCCCGGTGTTACAGCTCACCGTCCAGCGCCTGCGTGAGTACGTATACCAACGCGCTGGCCTGCACTGAATCTGCCGCGGAGACGTCTTCGTCTGCCCCGTCGAGCGCGCGGGCCGCGCGGCCCTGCTTGCTGCCGATGAGTTCGGCGATGCGCGCGTCAATAGTGTGTGCGGCGATGATCCGCCAGGCCGTGACAGGCTCGGCCTGGCCGATCCGGTGCACCCGGTCGATGGCCTGGGTCTGCTCGGCCGCCGTCCAGCTCAGTTCCGCGAGCACCACGTTGGATGCGGCCTGCAGGTTCACGCCGACTCCGGCCGCGGTCAGCGAGCACACCACGACGGCGACCTCGGGGTCGGTGTTGAACGAGTCGATCGCGGCCTGGCGGGCCAGGGCACTCTGATCGCCCCGCAGCGACACCGTGCGCAGGCCGCGTTTGGCGAAGATCTCCTCCGCGGCATCCATCACGTCGATGTGCTTGGCGAAGAAGACGACCTTGCCCACCGAGTGGGCCAGCTGGGCCGCGTAGTCCGCGGCGAGCCCGGCCTTGGCCTGACCGATCTTGCGCACCATGGTGAACACGTTCTCACCGGTGCTGGTGCCCTTGGATTCCTCGAGATCGGCGTGGGCGACGGCGCGGATGTACGCGGCGCGCTGCTCGTCGTCGATCTCCGGGTTGCGCACGCCGGGGTGGCGCGCGGCGACGAGGGCCTTGTACCGCTGCACCAGGCGGGCGCCGAGCTCACGTTCGGCCTTCTGGATGGAACGGCCCAGTTCGCTGTCGAGCTCCACCGGAAGGTCGGCGATGCGCTTGGCGGGCAGGTCGGCGGCGACGTCGACCTTGCGGCGGCGCACGATGCCCATGTCGATGACCGCGGCGCGGGCCGCGGTGTAGAAGCCGGCATCGGCGGGGGTGAGCCCGGTTTCCTCCAGGCGTGCCATGAGCTTGGCGGTCGGCTTGTCGCCGTCGATCCAGCCGAGGAATTGCCAGATGGCGCGGAAGTCGTCGACGTCGTTGATCAGCGGGGTTCCGGTCAGCGCCATCAGCAGCGGGTTGTTGCCCGGGGTGCGGCGGCGGATCTGCTCGGCGAGGCTGAGCACGTGCTTGGACCGCTGCGACTGCAGGTTCTTGATGAAGTGGGCCTCGTCGACGACCATGCCCTTGAAGCCCAGGGTGCCGAGCCAGGCCAGGTGCCGGTCGAGAACGTCGTAGTTGACCACGACGACATCGGCGAAGGCGTCGAGGGTGTCGCCGTCACCGTGGATGACCGTGGCGCGACGGTGCGGCGTCCACAGTTCGACCTCGCGCACCCAGTTCATCTTCACGACGTTGGGCACGATCGCCAGCAGCGGGTAGGCACCGGCGACGGAGGCGGCGAGCAGGCTCTGCGCGGTCTTGCCGAGGCCGGGCTCGTCGGCGAGCAGGTAGCTGCGGTGGCCGAGGCGGGCGCTTTCCACGAACCGTGCCTGGTGGCGCATAAGCTCCATGCCGCGCGGAGAGAACCTGTCGACGTTGGGCGCTTCGGGCAGGTCCATACTGGCGGCCTGGCCGCCGGAACCGAACTCGAAGGCCTTGAACAGCGGGCCGAGCAGCTCCCAGTTGGCCAGGCGACGGGCGGCAGAGACCGGCGCGGCCTTCACGGCGCTGAAGTCGGGGGCCAGGAACGGATTGGCCATCTGGCGGGCACGCACGGACTGCGGGATGACCTGGTTCTGAGGCACCTCGGGCTTGGCCTCGGGTTCGCGGGTGATGATGAGTTCGTCCGGGCTGAGTTCCGCGCCCGATTCCAACAGCCAGTCGCGGCGGAACCGCTGCGCGACGGTGGAGACGCCGGCATCCGGTTCGAGCAGGGTGATCAGACTGGTGTCGCGGGCGGCGGTCTTCGCGAGGATCTGGGCGATACCGTCGAGGCGTTTGAGAAGTTCGGCGCGGTTCGCGTCGGTCAGTTCGGGGTCGGTCTTCACGCGGGCGCGTTCTTCGCGCATCAGCAGCGCGATGACCTGGTACTTGGTGCGGTTGGTGGGGCCGAGCTTGGTGCCGCTCTGAGCCTTGGCTTCGACCTCGCGCACCTTGCGGGCGAGGATCGGGATGATCGGGGCGTCGTCGTCGCGCGAGCGCGGTCGTTGACGTGTTCGACCGCTGCCGGCTCCAGCGCGGCCCGCTCCGTTGGGGCGGGTGTGTGCCATTTTTCTCCACTTCACACCAGCGCATCACTCAATGCGCGCTGGTCGTGTTGCGCATCCGCAGGATGCCTGTGCGATCGATACGCCGAACCCCATGATCGAGCAGCGGGACGCCGCAGCTTTCAGTCACTTGTGCACTGATGGCCGCGGGGCCACGGTCGAGCCCGGCTCCAGACGCATCCTTAGTCTATGCCCGCCCCCGGATTTAGCGGTGCACAGCGGTCGGGACCTTGGTCCGGATTCCGACGATGATGAAGACCAGAGCGGCGATGAACTGAGCGGACACCCAGCCCTGCCCGTGCAGTTCGATCACGACGATCGGATTCCACAGCACCGCGATCGGCACCAGCCCGATGAGCCACCACCATGCCTTGGCCTGAATGACGAAGACGCAGATGATGAGGGCCAGGATGCTGACGATGTACCGGATGATCACAAAGCTGTCGACATCGAGCAGGGCCAGTCCGGCCAGCAGCGCGATCGCGCCGAGCAGGCCGGGTGCCAGGGCCGAGCGGGTATAGGTAGGTTCTGCCGGGGTGCCCATCAGACGCCCCCTCCCCCGCCGCCGCCTCCGCCGCCGCCGACGGAGCCACCACCGCTCGAACCGGAACCGGCCGAGCTGGCTGCGATACCCGTCGATGCTGACGTGGCGAACGCTGAGACGCCGGTGGCGAAGTACGCGGCGCTGAACGGCGCGGTACCGACGTACCAGTCCGGCTGCTGGTGGGCACCGGCATAGTAGTCGCCCAGCACCGTGGACCACTCCTTCTCCTGACCGGTCAGCACGGCGAACGGCAGCAGTCGCTCGTAGAGCTTGAGCACCTGCACGGGGTCGGTCGCCACCGCACCGGGAGTCTCATCCGGCCGGGACGGCGTGCGCAGGGCGCCGGCGGGGCTCTGCAGCACCCGAAGTCGGTCCGCTTCGGCCAGTGAGATGTACACGGAAACGCCCTTCAGGTAGTCGCGCAGTTCGGCGCCGCGGGCCGTGAGCGGGCGCACGTCGGCCGTCACGGAAATCGTAACTATCGCGGCGACCAGGCCAACGACCAGGAGCAGCGCGGGCCACGCGCCGGCGACCTCGGTGGCGAACGACACTATGCTCGCGATCATCGCGACGAGGCCGGCGACGATGGCCACACCGAACAGCCAACCGCTGAGGGCGCCGCCCTTCTTCTCTCGGAGCCCGTCGGTGAGCAACTGCTTGCGGGCGTCACTCTTGGCGGCGGTCAGGGCGGTGCCCAGTTTCGCATCCGTCTTCTTGAAGTCCCGAATGGTGCCGATGGGCCGGTGGGCGGGGAACAGGGCGTCGAGGACGGCACGCTCGGTGGGGTCAATGCCCGCCCGGCTGCGCAACTCGAGGAGGTAGTGGTTCTTGCCGTCGCCCTCGAGGACCCGCACGTTGCCGTTCACGGCGAACTGCAGGAACTGGGCGGTGAGGGACTTGCCGCTGGCCTTGGCGCCGAGAACACCGCCGGCCTGCAGCAGGTTCACGCCCGTCGGCGGCAGGTATTCGGCGATGATGGTGGGCCGGCCGGGCCGGTTGCGCCAGCGGGAGTTGCGCAGGGCGACGCCGATCACGGCCGTGGTCAGCGCGGCCAGAGCCGCGAGCAACGCGATCGTCGGAAACACGTTCGCGGTGAACGAATCGTCCCTGGGGACGAAAGTACCCTCGTCGAAGCCCACAGCGAGGGCGAGGCCCTCGTGCGGGCCCAAGTCGCGTGCGGTGGCCTCAATGACCCATTCGTCGCCGTCGGCGGCGCTGTCGAGCGTGTCGCAGGTCGCGCCGGATGTCGACACGCCCTGGTAGCAGGCGGTCCGACCGGTGAGGGCGGGAACCAGGTCGGCTGCCACGTGCACCGTGGCGGAGACGGTGCCGAACGGCTGGGCCCATCCGGTGCCGTTCACCTCCCAGAAGAACTCCTCATCCGTCGTGTCGTCGGGGAAGTGGGCGACGTTCTTCTGGGTATAGCTGATGACGTAGGTCTGTTCGCCGTGGACGAAGTCGTCGTCGGCGATGGTGATGATGAGGAACTCGTCATCGGAGTCGTCGCTGTCGGTGTCGGTTTCGTAGTCCCGCTCGGTGCCGTTCTCGTCGGTGACCCTGACGTTGGTCGGGTTGGTGGGCTCACCCCGGTAGTGGGTGGGGATCTGCCGCCGGATGCCCTTGTTCTGGTCGGTCTCGGGGAACTGGGCGACGAGGGTCTCGGTGGTGGCCAGGGTGGAATGGCCCTCCTCGTCACGGTCGAGCCTGTAGTCGGCGTGCAGGGACGCGAAACTGAAATCGTCGACGCCGGCCGAAACCGACTGGGGCGCGAATGTCCCGCCGGCAGCGCCGGCCGGGGCGGCCAGAGCCGACGCAGGGCTCGCGCCGAGGAGGGTGAGCCCGGCGAGAATCGTCGCGGCCAACGACAGTCGGAGGCGGAAACTGACGGGTCGGTGCATGCTCTCATGGTAGCGAGGGAGGTCAGACACCGGTCACCGGCGTTCCTCTCCGGTGCCGCGACGGGTGCGTCAGGCGGGGTGCCGGCTGACGGACAGCGTTTCCGGCGGGTGTTCAAGCAGGTCGACGAGTGCGGGCCGAAGCTCGGTGAACCAGACGACGTAGCCGGCTTCGATGAGGTGCAGGTGATCGGCCGACCATTCGGCGCTGAGAGTGCCGTCCTCGGCGGCCAACACCGGCCAGAGATCCAGGTAGCGAGCCTTGACGGTCGGCGCGAACTGGCGCAGGTGTCGGTTGACGGACCGGATCACGTGCACGAATTCCTTCTCCCTCGGGGGCACGGACTGGATGAGCAGCCGGGTGCCGGGCAGCTGCTTGCGCAGGGTGCACAGGATGGTCTCAATGTTGCGCACGATGTACTCGTCCGAACGGTTCCAGCCCACATCGTTGGTACCCACCTGCAGGACGACGGCATCAGGGTCGGCATCAACAACCTGATCGAGCCGACCCAGGACCTCATCTGTCGTGTCCCCGTTCACGCCGAGGTTCTGCACCTCAAGGTCGGGGAACCGTTCCTCCCATCGAGCGCCCGCGCTGAGACCATCGCCGACGAACACCACCGCACCGGACATCTGGACTCCTCACCGCTTGCTTCCATGATGCGCTCCGCGGTGCACGGTGGCTAGGGTCGAAACTGGCAAGGTCCCGTCAGCCGGCTCTCCGTCGAGCTCGCCGGACGGATGAGCGGTCAGCGGGGGGGGGGCGGGTCAGGAGCCGACGGCGGCCTCCGCGGTCGTGGCCGCCGGCGGGGCACCGACCGGGGTCCCCGGCTGGGTGTCGAGGGTGGCGCCTTCGGTTTCGGCAGCTTCGGTTTCGGCGGCGGCGGTGATGCGGTTGGCCATGCCGCTGAAGATCACGCCGTGGAACGGCAGGATCGAGAACCAGTACAGCCGGCCGCCGAGTCCGCGCGGGAAGAACACCGCACGCTGGCGGTAAATCGAGCCACCGTCATCCGTGGGCTCGGCACGCATCTCGAGCCAGGCCCGGCCGGGCACCCGCATCTCGGCGCGCAACCGCAGAAAGCTGCCTCGATCGATGCGTTCGACGCGCCAGAAGTCGAGCACGTCGCCGGTCTGCAGCCGGTCGGGATGCCGGCGGCCGCGGCGCAGGCCCACTCCCCCGACGACCTTGTCCATCCAACCGCGCACCGCCCAGGCCAGCGGGAACGAGTACCAACCGTTCTCCCCGCCGATGCTCTCGATGACCCGCCACAGGTCCGCCGGCTTGGCGGAGGTGCGCTTCTCCTGGAGGTCGGTGTACACGAGGTGACCGGCCCAGTCGGGGTCGCTGGGCAGCGGGTTGCTCGATGCCCCTTCCGTCGCGGCGTTCTGCCAGCTGGTTTCCACGTCGCCGTCGCGCACCCGGCCCAGGGCCAGGCGCACGGCCCGGCGATAAGTGGTGAGGCCGCCGGCCGGCGGTGGGATCACTGCGTCGATGTCGTGTTCGTGCATGACGCAGTCGTATTGCAGCGACGCGATTATCGGCACGGCCAGGCTGCGCGGGATGGGCGTGACGAGGTTGACCCACTGCGACGCGAGCCACGGGGTGAGCACCGGCAGTGGCGCGATCGGGCGCTGGTGCAGGCCCGCTTCGACGGCGTAGCCGTTCATCATCTGGCCGTACCGCAGCACGTCCGGACCGCCGATGTCGAAGGTGCGGTTGACGTCCGCGGGCACATCGGCGGCGGCGACCAGGTAGTGCAAAACGTCGCGCACCGCGATGGGCTGGATGAAGTTGCGCACCCACCGTGGCGCCGGCATGTACGGCAGCACATCGGTCAGGTGCCGGATCATCTCGAACGACGTCGACCCGGAGCCGATGACGACCCCGGCCTGGAAGGCGACAGTGGGCACGCCGGAGTCCAGCAGGATGCGGCCGACCTCGGCGCGAGAACGCAGGTGCGGCGAGAGGGTCGGGCTGTCGGGGTGCAGGCCGCCGAGATAGACGATGCGCGAAACCTTCGCCTCGGCCGCAGCGCCGGCCACGTTCCGGGCCGCGGTGCGTTCGGTCTGCTCGAAGTCGCCCCTGGCTCCCATCGAGTGCACCAGGTAGTAGAGCACGTCGATGCCGGCGCTGGCGCTGGCCACCGAGGCCCGGTCGCCGAGGTCGCCCTCGACGATCTCGACGTCGTCGGCCCACGGCACGTCGGTCAGTTTCTGGGGCGAGCGCACGAGCACCCGCACGGTATGACCGGCCTCGAGGAGCTTGGGAACCAGTCGGCCCCCGATGTAGCCGGTGGCTCCGGTGACCAGTACGCGGCGTGCGGTCTTCTCAATCATTGCGTCAGCCTAGGGGTGGAGTCTGGGCTGGACCTGCATATTCCCAGGCGGCAATCCGGGCCTGTGGATGGATCCGACGGCGCCGGCCGGTCTGAGGGAAGATCGCCGGATGATCCTTCGACTCGACCCGCGGTATCCGCTCGTCTGGCGCACGCCGGACACCATCCAGCTGGGCATCGACCGGCCGTTGGCGATCGTACCGGGGGTGACGGCTCCGCTGGAGAGCGTCATCGCCGCGCTCCGGGTGGGGATTCCCCGGTCGGGTGCGCTGATGCTCGGGCGACAGTCCGGTGCGACGGATGCGGCGACCGTCGCCCTGCTCTCCGCCCTGGCCCCCGCGCTGGTCGGCCTCGACACTCCACCGGCGGAGCCCGGTGCCGACACCGCCCCGCTCACAGCCACCTGGTTCGGCAGCAGGAGGGCCGCCCCGGTGCACCGCGGCGACCGTCCGGTGGTCTGCGTGGACGGCACCGGGGCCACTGCCGACCGCATCCGGCACCTGCTGGTCGACCTGGGCATCACCGTTGCGACGCCAGGGCAGCTCCCTGACCTGGCCGTGATCGTGGACCATTTCGTGCTCGCCCCGGAGCGGCACGGTCACTGGTTGCGGCGGGATGTGCCGCACCTGCCGGTGCTGTTCAGCGACGCCGAGGTGCGGGTCGGCCCGCTCGTGGAACCCGGGGCCGGCCCGTGCCTGACCTGCCTGGACCTCGAGCACGTCGACCTCGACCCGGCCTGGCCCGCGATCGCCAGCCAGTTGCTGCACCGCACGGCAACCACCGAAACGACCCGGCTGGGCATCGAGGTGGCCTCGACGGCGGCCGGCATCGTGCACGAGCGGGTGTTCGCGTCCTCGAACGAATTCGCGGCCGCGTCACTGGCGATCGACGCTGAATCGCTGACGGTCAGACGCCGCGCGCACCGGCCGCACGAGCGGTGCGGATGCCGATTTCTGCCAGAAAGCGTGATCGTTCTCGCGGGGAACGCTGCTGGCTTCCGGCCGCGGACCAGCTGAGCGAGAGGCGTTTCCGCGCCCGGGTGACACCCACGTAGAGCAACCGGCGTTCCTCGTCGACCTGCTCGAAGGTGCCGGCGTAGCTGATCGGCACCAGACCCTCGGAGAGCCCCACCACGAACACGGCGTCCCATTCCAGGCCCTTGGCCGAGTGCAGGGTGGCCAGGGTCACCGCGGCGACGGTCGGTTCGTGCTGGCCGGCCTGGCGTTCCATCAGCTCGTCGGTGAACTGACGGAAGGTAGTGCCGGGGGCGGCCTGGTCGACGAGCCCCATGATCGCGTTCAACGCCTCCCAGCGGTCGCGCACCGCGCCGCGGGTTTCCGGCGCGGTCTGGCTCCAGCCCAGGCCCCGCAGCACGTCGCTGACCGATTTGAACAGCGGTTCGCCCATGATCGACACGGATGCCGCGCGCAGCGACATCACCGCCTGCTTCACCTCGGGCAGGTCGAAGAACCGCTTCGATCCGCGGATCTGGAAGCTCACGCCGACATCACCGAGCGCGGTCTCGAGCAGCGCGGCCTGCACGTTGACCCTGTACAACACCGCGATGTTCTCCGGTGGCACCCCGGCTTCGACGAGTTCGAAGATGCTTTGGGCCACCCCGCGGGCCTCGGCCATGTCGTTGGGGTATTCCCGTACGGCGGGCTCCACCCCGGTCTCGGCGACGGCGGCGTGCAGCGACAGCGCGCCGGGCCGGCCGCGCATCAGCTGGTTGGCGGTAGCGACGATGGCGGCCGTTGACCGGTAGTTCTGTTCCAGGCGCACCACTGTGGCGTCCTCGTAGTGCTTGGGAAAGTCGAGCAGGTAGTCGCTCCGGGCCCCGGCGAAGGAGTAGATGGTCTGACTGGCATCGCCGACCACGCACAGGTCCCGCCGGTCGCCGAGCCACAGTTTGAGCAGGTCGTACTGCAGCGGGGAGACGTCCTGGAACTCGTCGACGACGAAGAACCGGTACTGCTCACGCACCTGCAGCGCCACGGAGGGTTCGGCTTCGATCATGCCGGCCATGGCCAGCAGCACGTCCTCGAAGTCGATCTGCTTGCGGTCGTCCTTGAGCCGTTCGTAGCCGGCCTGCATGTCCAGGGTCTGGTCGATGTCGAGCCGGCCGGGCAGGGCACGGCCGGCGGTGGCGTACTGGTCCAGGCTGAGGCCGCTGGTTTTGCGCCACTCGATCTCGCCGGCCAGGTCGCGCAGGGTGGCGGTGTCCAGCTTGAGTTTGAGGACCTCGGCGGCGTGACCGAGCAGCCGGCCCTTGCCCTCGAGGATGCGGGGCGCTTGGCCGCCGACGACGTGCGGCCAGAAGTAGTTCAGCTGGCTCAGCGCGGCCGCGTGGAAGGTGCGCGCGGCGACGCCGCCGGCGCCGAGCTGGCGGAGCCGGCCGCGGAGCTCCGCGGCGGAGCGGGCGGTGAAGGTGAGCGCCATCACCCGGTTCGGCGAGTAGGCGCCGCTCATCACGCCGTAGGCGATGCGGTGGGTGATGGCGCGGGTCTTGCCGGTGCCGGCGCCGGCGAGCATGCAGACCGGTCCGATCAGGGCTTCGGCGGCGATGCGCTGTTGCTCGTCGAGTCCGGTGAGCAAGGACTCGGCGGTGGGGGTCAACCGGTCAGACACCGGGCTGCTCCGGCTGAGCCAGCCAGTCGTCGAGGAGCGCGCGGGCGATCGACGATGGGCCGGGCAGCATGATGCCGTTTTCGGGGTCGGCGAGCTCGGCGCGGCTGAACCAGCGCAGATCCAGGATCTCGGTGCCGTCGGGCACCAGAGAGCCGGCCTGCTGGTCATCGGCCAGGCGGGCGGTGAAGCCGACCATGATCGACGCCGGAAACGGCCACGGCTGCGACCCGCGGTAGACCGGGTCGGTGACCCGCATGCCGGATTCCTCGAACACCTCACGCACCACGGCGGACTCGAACGATTCGCCGGGTTCGACGAAGCCGGCCAGCAGCGAATACCGGTTCGCCTCCCACATGGCGTTGGAGCCCAGCAGCACCCTGTCGCGGTCGTCGGTGATCAGCACGATCACGGCCGCGTCGGTGCGGGGGAAAATCTGGCTGCCGTCCTCGGGGCAGTGTCGCACCCAACCGGCTGTGGTCACGTCGGTCGCCGCGCCGCAGCGCGGGCAGTGCGGGTGCGAATCGTGCCAGTGCAGGATGCCGAGGGATTCGGTGAGGATGCCGGTGTCCCGGTCCGAGAGGAGGGTGGCGTAGTCGCGCAGGCCCACCCACCTCGACGCGTCGGGTTCCAGCGCGGCGGCCTGGTCATCGTTCAGCGGCACGGCCACGAGCGGGGTGCCGACGGGTTCGGCGGCGTCGGCGTCCAGCGACAGGCCGAGGTAGACCCGCAGGGCGGCCGCCGGGTCGATGGTGAGATCGGCCGGCTCGAGCAACAACAACCGGGGCCGGTCGTTCCCGGCGGCGGCGGCGAGCAGCACGGTACCGCGCCAGAGCGGCAGAACCCGGGTGCCGGCATCCGCCCAGAGCCGCTCGAACAAATCGGGTTGGGCGCGGGCGTCGTTGTCGCGATCAACGGCGTGCCTGGACAGTGGCAGCGTGGCCGTGAACCTGAACGACATGAGACCCCTCAAAAATCGGGCAACACGTGCCGAAGTTGTCTGCAGGCGTGGCGAATGGCCTCACCGGGAGGAACTCGACCTAACCTAGTAGGCATGGCCAGATCCCACCTCACTCTAGCCGCGTTGGCCACCAATGCAGTGCCGGAGCTCGACGTCGCCCACGCCCGAAACCACAGTCTCGGCGGCGGCGGGTTGTTCGACTCTGCCTTGCTGATCACCCGCGATGAGAAGGAACTGATCATCAGGGTTCCCACGTCGCAGGCGGCCGAAACCGAGCAGTCAGCCGACCTCGTGGCGTTGCGCGCCCTGACGACGGGCAACCGCAGCAGGCTGCCGTTCGACGTGCCGGTGTTCGTGGGCCAGGCGCCGTTCGAAGGCACCAGGGCCGTGGTCTACGAGCGTCTGCCCGGCGCCTCGTACGATGCGGATGCGCTCACCGGGCATGAGGGGGTGTCCGGGTCGATCGGCCGCGCGATCGCCGCCATCCACGGGCTGCCGTCGGCATTCATCGGCGACGCCGGCCTCGTGCAGCAGAGCGCCCAGGATTGCCGCACCGCCACCATCGACCTGATCGACCGGGCCGCGAACACCGGCAAGCTGCCCGCAGCGCTGCTGCGGCGCTGGGAACTCGCCACCGACGACAACGCTCTCTGGCAGTTCGCGCCGACGGTGATCCACGGGTCACTCACCGCGGAGTCCTTCCTGATCAGCGACGACGCCGTGTGTGGGGTGCTCGGCTGGTCTGGACTCTGTGTCGGCGACCCGGCCCGCGACCTCAACTGGTTGCTCGCCGCGCGCGGTGACGCCGCCGAGACGGCCGTGGCCACCTACACCGCGGCGCGGCAGGGCAACGACCCACTGATCACCCAGCGGGCGATGCTCTACGCCGAGCTGGAACTGGCCCGCTGGCTGCTGCACGGCGTCGACACCCACGACGAGGCCATCGTCGACGACGCGGTGTCGATGCTGGACGGTCTGGTCGACAACGTGCACAGCCACACCATGAACTCGCTCTCCCCCGATACCGGACCCATCCTCAGCGTCTCCGACGTCGAGTCGATGCTCAAGGACACCCCGCGCACCCAGGCCACCGGGTCCGCCGGTCGCAACAGCGACGACAACTCCGAGTACGGCACCAGCGAGTTCGCGGACACCGGGTCGTTCAGCAGGGTGACCAGCTTCGACGGCACCGGTTTCGACGGTGCCGGGTTCGATACCGGTTACGGCGACGACTCGACGGGGCCGATCCCCACGGGCGACGGCACGGCAGACGGCCGCGCGGACGACCCGGCCACCGACGACCACGCCGCCAGAAGGTCCTCCTCCGAGTAGAGCCGCTCGGGGGCGACGATGCGGTCGTCCGCGACGAAGTAGAAGACAGCGTCGACGCTGGCCGGGTCGATGCCCTTCCAGCGGGCGTAAGCGAGCCGGTACAGGGCCAGCTGGGTCTGCTTGAGTTCGAGGTCGGCGGCGTCCTTGGGCGCCTTGCCGGTCTTCCAGTCCACCACCTGATAGCCGGTGGGGGTCTTGTAGACGGCGTCGAGTTTGCAGATGAAGACCTGATCGCCCAGCACGTGGTGGATCTCGATCTCCACCTCCTCGGGTGCCAACGTCGCCCAGGGTGACCTCTCGAAGGTGGCCTTGAACCGGTCCAGCTGTTCCAGCTCGAGCGGCATCCCGTCACCGGTGTCGATGTCGGCGTCGGGGTCCACGTCGAGTTCGTCCGGCCCGACGTCGATGAGGTCGCCGGCCGACGCCCCGGTGGAGCGCTGTTCGACCCAGGAATGGAACAGGGTGCCCAGGCGGGTGGCCCGGTATGGGCGCTCCGGCATCGGCCGGCGCAGCCTGGCGAGCACCGCGGCGGGGTCGTCGACGTAGTCCTTGAACCTGGAGGCCGGGATGCGGGTGGGCACGCCGAGGACGCCGGGTCCGGCCAGGCGTTGGGCGCGTTCGGCCAGCAGCAGGGTCACCTCCCTTGACCAGGGCGTTTCGATGCGGGCGCCGTCGTCTTCGGCATCCGTGCCCGTGTCATCGTGCGCGCGCACCAGGGCAGCGGCGGCCTCGACGACGGGGCGGCGGGTGCCGAGCGGGTCGAACGGCCACACCTCGGTGGCGTCTTGGTCCGTCTGCGGCTTCTCGTCGAACTCGCTGCCCTCCGGCAGGGAGTCGATGAGACCCGCCTCGGCCAGTTCGAGCAGGTACCGGCTGGCCTTCCGCACGGTCGTGCCGCCGCCCCAGAACGCCCCGGTGAGCAGCAACTGCTGCTGGGCGCGGGTGGTGGCCACGTAGATCAGCCGGCGTTCCTCGGCGTCGTGCCGGTCGGCGAGCTGCTCTTTGTACAGCTCGAAATCGATGTCGAACGACATCTGGGTCTCATGGCCGAGGCGTTTGAGTTCCGGCAGCTCCGCCCGGTCGCCCCGGCAGTGGTAGGGCAGCTCACCGAAGCGCAACCAGCCGGAGACCTCGCGGGACGGGGCGGGCAGGTTCTTCTCGGTGAGGCCGGGGATGGCCACATAGTCCCACTCCAGTCCCTTGGAGCCGTGGATGGTGAGGAGCTGCACCGTGCCCGGTTCGGCGGCCTCGCCGCGCGGGCCGAGGTCGTCCTGGCGTTCGGCGCGGGCCAGCCAGCGCAGGAAGCTGGCCAGGGTGCCCTGCTCGTCGCTGTCCAGGAACGCCGAAACGGCATCGTGGAAGGCATACAGGTTGGCCAGGGCCCGGCCGTGGCTCTCGTTGGCGACCAGTTCCAGGTCGAGCAGGGTTTCCTGTTCGATCAAACGCACGAAGTCGAGCAGGCCCAGGCCCGAACGGCTGCGGAGCCAGGCCAGCTGCCGGCCGGCCTGGCGCAGGCGCTGCCGGCCGTCGTCGCTGAAGGCGGCCAGCTGGCCGTGCGATTCGGGTGCGGAGGCCACAAAATCCAGCGCGTCCACGAGCGACCGGCTCTCCTCGGTGGCCACGGAGGCGCGCAGCTTGGCCTTGAGTTCGTCGGTCACGGCCTTCTGCGCCCAGTCGTGCGTGGCCAGCCAGCCCGCCACACCGGAGAGGGCCTGCAGGTCGCGCACGCCGATCCGCCAGCGGCCGCCGGTGAGCAGCCGGATCAGGTCGCTGCCGGCGGACGGGTCGTGCACCACGCGTAGCACGGCGAGTACGTCGGCCACTTCCGGGGTCGACAGCAGGCCGCCGAGGCCGAGCACGTGCGCGGGCACACCGTGTTCGCGCAGCACCTCGGCGTAGAACTCCATGTCGCGGCGGGCGCGGAACAGCATCGCGCCGGACTCGGGCTCAGCATCCACGCCGGCCGGCGCCGTGCCGAGCCTGGCGGCGAACCAGCGGGCGATCGCGGCGGCCTCGTCGGCGATGCTCTCGTACATTGCCGCGTCTACCCGGCCGGCGGCCTTGCCCGGCGGCACCTTGAGGGTCTCCACCTGGATGCCGTTGGGCCGGGCGCGCAGCTGCGCGCTCAGGGGCGCGACCAGGGCGTTGGCGGTCTCGAGCACGGTGACCGGGTTGCGCCAGGTGAACGAGAGCGACATCGACGGCGCCTCGGTGTTGGCCAGAGCAGCGAAGTCGGTGGAGAAGCCGAGCAGGTTCGCGGAGCTCGCGCCCCGCCAACCGTAGATGGACTGGTGCGGGTCGCCGACGGCCATCACCGGGTGGTGGGCGAACAGGGTGCGCAACAGCTCGGTCTGCAGCACCGAGGTGTCCTGGTACTCGTCGAGCAACACGATGCGGTACTGCTCGCGGTAGCGGGCCACCACGGCCGGCACCTTGCGGCAGACCTGCAGGGCCAGGGCCACCTGATCGGAGAATTCGATCAGGCCCTGGCGGCGTTTCTCGGCCCCGTAGGCATCCGCCAGCTCGGCCAGCACCGGCAACGGAGCGACGGCGCTGATGGCCTCCAGCACCGAGTCGTAGGCCTTCTTCTTACGCGGGTTGCCGTAGGGCAGGTCGGCGAGGTAGCCGAAGCTGTTCGCCAGGCGCGCGAGGTCGTGCGGCACCGGCTCCTCGCCGGGCACGAACGGGGGCGGGTTCTCGGCCAGGGCGCGGCTGAGCGAGAGCACAGCGTCGGTGACGGCGTCGACGCCCTTGCCGTACTGCACGAGCCGGCCGTCGCCGTTGGCCACGACCACCCGGCGGGCGAGCAGCCAGGCGCTGGTTTCGCTGAGCAGCACCGATTCGGGTTCGCGGCCGAGCAGCAGCGCGTTGTCGGTGAACAGCCGGCTGGCGAACGAATTGTAGGTGGAGACCGCGGGGGCGTTGAACAGGTCGGCGGAGTCGAGGCTATGCATGGAGCCGGGTGCCGGCGGTGCGGTATCCGCATCGGCGCTCGTGGGCATCAGCCCGGCCTCGCTGAGCTGGCGGATGCGATCGTTGATGCGTTCAGCGAGCTCGCCGGCGGCCTTGCGGGTGAAGGTGAGCCCGAGGATCTGGTCCGGCCTGGCATGCCCGTTGGCCAGCAGCCAGAGCACCCGGTTGGCCATGGTCTCGGTCTTGCCGCTGCCGGCACCGGCCACCACCAGGGTGGGCGTGAGGGGTGCCTCGATCACGGCCTGCTGCTCGCTTGTGGGCGGGAACATCTTCAGCGCCGCGGCGATGTCGAGGGCGGAGACCGCCCTGTTCTGAGAAGACGGGGTACTCATGAGCTGACCTGCTTGATGACGTGGATCCGGCACGAGCCGTAGGAGCGGGGGTTGAGGCAGTGGTCGGCGATCTCGGCCACGAAGGTGGCGCCGCCCATGCCGGCGGCGTCGTCGGTGACCCTCGTGGTGAAGGCCGCGAGTTCGTCCGGACTGAAGGCCGGCTGGGTGGGATTGCGGTAGTTCTGCTTCTGGGTGCCGGAGGACACGATCACCAGGCGCGCGCCGGCCAGCTCCATGCCGGGTTCGAGGCCGTCGATGACACCGGCCGAGAAGGCCAACTGGTAGGCACCGAGCTGCGGGTGCTCGGCCACCCCGGTATCGCTGGTCGGGTCGCCCTTGCCGGTCTTGAGGTCCACGATCACGGCGCGGCCGTCCGGCAGCCTCTCCACCCTGTCGATGGTGCCGGAGAGCACGGCGCCGTCCAGCTCAAGGGCGAACCGGCCCTCGGCACTGAGCAGTCGGGTGCCGTCGCGGGCACCGTCGCCGAGGTACGCGGCGAGCCTGTCGGTGAGTTCGCGGGCCTGGGTCTTCTGCACCCTGGACTGCCAGTCGGCGTCGAAGACGAGTTCGTCCCAGCGGGCCTCGACGCCGGCCCAGAGCGCGTCGGCGGTGATCCCTGCCGGGTCCGGCGTGCGGGCCGGGTCGGTGGCGTCCTCCATCACCTTGTGGATGATGGTGCCGAGGTTGGCCGCGGTGCTGGAGTCGCCGCCGCCGATCTGGCCGATCAGCCAGTGCAGCGGGCAGGTTTCAAACGCGCTCATCCGCGACGGCGACACGCGCACGGGTCCGTCGCCGGCCTCGGGATCGTTGAGCGGCCGGACCGTGCTGGCCGGGCGGAGGCCGTACCAGTCGTCGGGTGACGCGCCGGGCACCTTCTCGCCGGCCAGGCGGGCGAGCGTGGCGGCGGCATCCGTGGCCCTGGCCGGCAACACGGCGGGCAGCGCGGCGACGGGGTCGGCCTCGGACCCGACGGCGGGCTGCAGCCTGGGTCGCAGGGTCTGGGTGAGGTCCCGGCGGAGGCGCCCGACCAACCCGCGCAGCGACAGCGGGTACCGGGCCAGCGGGGCGGGGTCGGGCTGCGGCAGCAGACGCAGGAACGCGGAGGGTTGGTTCTCGTCGTTGTCGACGGCGGTCACCAGCAGCTCGGTGGTGCTGCGGGAGGCGCCCTGGGCGAACATCCGCAGCTCGTCGTGCAGCACACTCGTGCGGGCGCCGGCCGGGTCGGGGTTCTGCCCCGCTGCCAGCAGGGCCAGGTCGCCGGCGCCGAGCAGCGAACCGCGGATGCGCAGGTCGGGCCAGACGTTCTCCTGCACTCCGGCGAGCACGACCAGGTCGAAGTCGCGGCCGATGGTGCCACTGGGGGTGGACACGAGCACGGACTCGGCCAGGGCGCGGGGGGCGAGGGTGTCTTCGGGCACATCGGTGTCGACGAGGTGTTCGACGAAGAGCACGGGCGGGGCCGCCGGGGTGCGTTCGACGAAGCGCTGCGCGGCGGAGAACAGGGCCACGACGGCGTCGAGGTTGTGGTTGGCCTCGTCGGCGTCGATGCCGGTGCCGGTGGACTGCTCGGCCCAGGCCGGGGCGAGGCCGCTGCGCTGCCAGAGGCCCCAGAGCAGTTCCTCGATGGTGGCGCCGGCGGCGTAGGCGGTGCGGGTCTGCCGGAGGTTCTTGGCGCAGGATGCGGCGCGCCGGGCGGTGCGGTTGTCGATGCGCTCGAGCAGGGCCGGGCTGTGGAAGACCTCCACGAGCAGGTCGTCCGCGCTGCGGGCGCCGTCGGCGGTGAGTTCCTCGTGGCTGAGTTCCTGTTGGCGCAGCGCCGCGCGCAGCCGTCGCAGGGTGATCGGGTCGAGGCCACCGAGCGGGCCGCGGAGCAGGTCCACCGCCGCGTCGGCGTCGAGCGGGCGGCGGCCCAGGGTGATGTCGAGTGCGAGGACGAAGGCGCGCACGGCCGGTTCGTCGCGGAGGGCGGTCTGCGCGGCGGCCACCTGGGTGGGCACCTCGAGCGCGGCCAGCCCCTTGGACAGCACCGGCACGAGCGCGCCGGTGCGCACGATCACGGCCATCCGCCCCCAGGGCAGGCCGTCGAGCACGTGGCGTTCGCGCAGGCGCCGGGCGATCACGGCGAGCTGGTCGGCGGGGCTGGCGGTGACGACAGTCTGCACGGCGGTCGGCGCTGCGGCGGTTTCCGCAGTGGTCGGCGCTAGCCCGGCGCTGCCGGCCGCGCGCTGGGTGCCGGCGGCGGCGGCGCCGATCCGCCCGGTGAACTCGCGGATGACCGCGCGCAGCTCGGTGCCGTGCCGGTACACGGTGTCGAGGGTGAGGGTGGCCACGTCGGGCAGCCGCAGGTAGTGGCCGAGTCGGCCGAGGGCATCCGGGTGGGCGCCGCGGAACGACCCTGTGCTCAGGTCGGGGTCGCCGAACGCCACGATCGTGACGCCACGGGCGGCGAACTGGGCCAGCAGCGCCAGCGTGGACTCGGTGGCCTCCTGGGCGTCGTCGAGCACGATGAGTTTGAGCGCACCGAGCGGGCCGAGCGGGTTGTTCGGCGTCACTGCGGCCAGGGTCGTGGGTCCGGCCGTGCCCGCCAGCCTGGCGGGCAGGCGCGGGGCATCCTGCACGATCGCCGCGGCGAACTGCACGAGCTCGGTGGAGTCGAACTGGCCGGGCCGGCTCTGGTCCTTGATGTCCTGGTAGTCGTCGATGAACGCGGCCGCCGCGGCCCACTCCGGGCGGTCGTTGCCGGCGGCGAGGGCGGCCAGCCGGGCGGGGGTGACGCCGTACTCCACGGCGCGCATCATCAGGTCGCGCAGTTCGGTGCGGAAGCCGCGCAGGCTGCGCACCTCGGCGTCGAGCGGGCTCGGCCAGGACGGTCCGGTGCCGGAGGCGATGTCGCCGGCCAGAATCTCCGCGATGATCTGGTCCTGCTCGCCGCCGGTGAGCAGGGTCGGGCTGGTGCGGCCGGCCGCCACCTCGGCGTCCCGCACGATCTGGAAGGCCACGGAGTTCATGGTGCGAGCCAGCGGGCCGTTGGTGGGCACCCTGAGGCGCAGGGCCAGCCTGTCTCGAAGCACGGTGGCGCCGGTGCGGGTGGGCACCAGCACCAGCACTTCGCTGGGCGAGATTCCGTGGGTCAGCACCCTGTCGGCGACGAACTCGACGAGGGTGTGGGTCTTGCCAGAGCCCGGGGCGCCGATCACGGCGGCCGACCTGTCCAGGCCCAGGCGCAGGACGGCCTCCTGGGAGGCATCCAGGCCGAGGGTACGGCCTGGCACATCCGGTTCGGCCGACCACGCCGGTGTCTCAGCAGCGTCGGAGACGGCGGGATCGTCGAGCAGTTCGGACACCGGGTTCATCACGGTCCAACGGTAACGGGTTGCGCCGACAGTGAACGTGGCGGGCCGAGCATGGGGCATGTCGTAATCTGAGCGGGTAGGCAACCGAAAGGCGCATCCGTGGACATTCGCATTGGCATTTTCAACTCCCCCCGGGAGATCAGCTTCGAGACGGCGCAGCCCGCCAACGAGATCGAGGAGACCGTCGCGGCCGCCCTCGCGGGGCAGACCGGGTACCTCAAGCTCAGTGACAAGAAGGGGCACGTGTACATCGTCCCCACCATCGGCCTCGCCTACGTCGAGCTGGGCTCTGAGTCCTCCCGCCGCGTCGGCTTCGTAGCCTAAACCTGCGATGGAGCTCCTGTTCGTCGCCCTCGGCGGCGCGCTGCTCGGGCTGGCGGCTCGGTACGCCCTGCCCCGTCGCCTCACGCACGGTTCCGTGTTGGTGCCGGCGGTGGGTACCGGTGTCGCGTCGCTGGTCTGGGTCGTGCTGACCTGGCTCGGCTGGGCGTGGGACGGCGGCTGGATCTGGTGGGTGTCCTTCGTGGTCGCTGCCATCGCCGCCGTCGTGGTGGATGTGGTTCTGGGCCGTCGCCGCGAGGCCGCGGACCTGGCGATGCTGCACAGGATCAGCAGGACCGGGCTGCCGGCGTAACGTCAGCTGACGAAAAGACCCTCATCGATCTCGATGAGGGTCTTTTCGCATGGCCGCGAGCGGATGTCACGCGGTGAGGCCGAGGCCGTCCATCCGGCGGGTATGCGCGGCGATCAGCTCGGTGAAGACAGGTTCGATGCGGGAGTCCTGCGTCACCGCCATGGCCGATCGTGCCACGAGCAGGGTGTCGCCGACCAGGCGTCGACCCCACAGTGCCAGGCGGGATTCGAGCGCCGGCTGCGCGGCGATGGCCGCGGCCAGCTCGTGCACCAGGACGTCGGCACCGCCGTGCTCGCCGAGCAAGTGGGCGATGCGCGGGCCGACATCGCCGGGCAACGCGTCGGAGAGCCTGATGAAGAAGTCGTCGAGCAGGCCACCGGTCAGGTAGCAGCTGAGCAGCAGCTCCTGCCAGTCCTCGCCCGCGGTGATCGCGCGAAAGTTATCCAGTGCGGGAACGAACGGGCCCATCACACTGGCCGGTTCACCATCACGACGGCGGATCTCCTCGATGAGTCCGTGGTGCTTCGACAGCGCACGCCCGGCGGCCAGGCTCAGGCCCTCCTTGGCGGCGAGGGTGGGCGCCGTGATGACCGCCGTCGACAGGCTCTCGAACATGCCCAGTTCGAAATAGGCGGCCTGCCCGAGGTAGGTGAGCAGGTCCGGCACCAGTTCGGTGATGTCCACCTTCGTGGTGGCGCGCCGGTCGCCCCGGGCCGACAGCCGCGGCGTCTCTGCCCGTTTCGGGCGTTCACCTAACCAGGAGATCACTTGCCAAGCATAGGTCCACGTCCCCGGCTTCGTTGCGAATAACGTGCCTGGTGCGGTGCGCCCACGGGCTGTTGCCCAGGGCCGCACTATAGTCTGGTGTCATTCACCGGCGCAGGATCGGTGGACTTGCGCCTGAGGCAAAGACGGGCGCATCCCGCTTCGAGCTAGACAGGCAACCATAACGTGACCTTTTCCGAACTCAATATCGACCAGGACATGGTCGAGGCTCTCGCCGCCAAGGGCATCCTCGAACCGTTCCCCATCCAGACCCAGACGATCCCCCTCGCCCTCAGCGGCCAGGACATCATCGGCCAGGCCAAGACCGGCACCGGCAAGACCCTGGGCTTCGGTCTGCCGCTGATCCAGCGTCTCGGCCTCAACCCCGAGCCCGGTGTGCAGGCGCTCGTCGTCGTGCCCACCCGCGAGCTGTGCGTCCAGGTCAGTGAAGACCTCGAACTCGCCGCGAGCAACCGTGGCACCACCATCGTCTCCATTTACGGCGGCAAGGCCTACGAGGGCCAGATCGAGCAGCTCAAGGCCGGAGCGCAGATCGTCGTCGGCACCCCCGGGCGTCTGCTCGACCTCGCCAGCCAGCGCCTGCTCAGTCTCGCCAACGTGCGCGAGATGGTGCTCGACGAGGCCGACAAGATGCTCGACCTCGGCTTCCTCGCCGACATCGAGAAGCTGTTCTCGCAGACGCCGTCCACCCGCCACACGATGCTGTTCTCGGCCACCATGCCGGGCCCGATCGTGGCGCTGGCCCGCCGGTTCATGACCAAGCCCATCCACATCCGCGCGAGCGACCCCGACGAGGGCCTCATGCAGGCCAACATCGAGCACCTCGTGTACCGCGCGCACAACATGGACAAGGACGAGGTCATCGGCCGCATCCTGATGGCAGAGGGCCGCGGCAAGACCGTGATCTTCACCCGCACCAAGCGTGCCGCCGCCAAGCTCGTCGAAGAACTCGGCGACCGTGGCTTCAACGCCACCGCCGTGCACGGCGACCTCAACCAGGAGCAGCGCGAGCGCGCCATGGCGTCGTTCAAGGCCGGCAAGAAAGACATCCTGATCGCCACGGATGTCGCCGCGCGCGGCATCGACGTCGACGATGTCACCCACGTGATCAACCACACGATCCCCGAGGACGAGAAGGCCTACCTGCACCGCGTGGGTCGCACCGGCCGCGCCGGCAAGACCGGCATCGCCGTCACCTTCGTGGACTGGGACGACATGCCCAAGTGGACCCTGATCAACAAGGCCCTCGACTTCGGCACCCCGGAGCCGCAGGAAACCTACTCCTCGTCGCCGCACCTCTACACCGACCTGAAGATCCCCGCCGGGTCGAAGGGCCGCCTGCGTGCGACCCCGATCAAGGAGGCCGTCGCCGGCGCACCCGCCGGACGCGACTCCGGTCGTGGCGGCCGCAGCGACAGCCGTTCCGGTGGTCGCTCTGACGGTCGCTCCGCCGATCGCTCCGGTTCGGGTCGCTCCGCGGACCAGGCTCCCCGCACCCGCGTGCGCGTGAGCTCGACCACCAACCCGGATGCCCCCGCCGCCACCCCGGCGGCCGGCACCCACGACGGTGGCGGCTCAGAGCACCACGACGGCAACAGTGCGCCGCGTCGCCGCAGCCGCACCCGCCGCCGCTCCCCGCAGGCGCCCACCGCATAGCGGGCTCTGCACACCGACTTGCCGCTAACGGCCCCTTGACATCCCGTCAAGGGGCCGTTTGCTTCATCTCGGCGACGGATGCGGTGCCGACTGGCCAGTTGAGGCCTCCTGGGCGTCGCGGACGGGGCGCGAACTGGCATGTCACCAGATCGCCGACGTGATGGGCCGGGCGGGCGAGGTCAGGCGGGGAACACCGGCTCGGAGCCGCGGCCCTCGGCGATGAGGCGCTCGAGCACCTCGGGAGTGGTGGTGTTCTCGCCGAGCCGGTTGGGCTTGCCCTCACCGTGGTAATCGCTGGAGCCGGTGACGGCCAGGCCGTACTTCACGGCGAGCATGGTCAGCCGGGCGGTGGCCTCCGGCTTGTTCTCGCGGTGCCGAAGCTCCAGACCGAACAGGCCGGCATCCACCAGGGCCGCCAGCCGGCTCTCTGCCATCACGTCGGCGACGCCGCGGGTGGCCGGATGCGCGATCACGGGCACTCCCCCGGCCGCACGCACCAGGGCCACCGCACGCAACGGATCCGGGGCGTAGTGCGGCTGGAAGTAGCCCGCCTCCCAGTGCAGGATCCCGGCGAACGCCTCACTGCGGGTGAGAGCGAGCCCGTTGGCGACCAGGGCGTCGGCGATGTGCGGACGGCCAACGGTGCCGCCCGTGGTGGTCTGGGCGAGAACGTCGTCCCAGGTCAGCTCGTAGTCGGCGCCGATGCGGGCCACCATCTGCTCGGCACGGGTGAGCCGGGCCTTACGGATGTGCGCCGTCTCGGCGACGATCCCGGCATCGGACGGGTCGAAGAGATAGGCCAGCAGGTGGATGCTGGTGTGGCCGACGCGGGTGCTGAACTCCATCCCGGGGATCAGGGTGATGCCTGCGGTCCGAGCGGCGATCGAGGCCTCCGACCAACCCGCCGTGGAGTCGTGGTCGGTGATCGCCACGGTGCCCAGGCCCGCGGCCGCGGCGGCGCGCACGAGCTGTGAAGGCGTCTCGGTGCCGTCGGAGACGCTGGAGTGGGTATGTAGGTCGATCGGACCCGTGGAACGCCGTTCGACTGCCATTCCCCCATGCTAGTTGGCGCGGGAATACAGCTTGGTCGCCTACAGTGACTCATCTATGCTCTCCACGCTCATTCGCACCATCGTCGTGCTCGCAACCCTGGCCTTCCTCACCGTGCTGGCCTGGCCCGCGATCGCCGGGCTGCAGAACTCCTGGGTCATCGCGCACGCCGTGTCCTTCCGCGGCCTCGCCGTGGCGGTGGCCATCGCCCTGCTGGCACTGCTGGCAATCCTGCTGCTCCTTGTACGGCCGCTGCGCGCCACCACGGCTCTGTTGATGGTGCTGCTGGTAACTTTCGGCGCCGTCAACTCCGGCATCCTGCTGCACCGCGGTCTGGGCTCGGATGCGGCGGCGGCCGTTGCGGCGGAGCCCGCCGACGCCGCGGTCACGGTGCTGAGCTGGAACACCCTCGGCGACGCCCCCGGCGCCGCGGCCATCGCCGACCTCGCCCTCGCCGAGGAGGCCGACGTGCTCACCCTCCCCGAGACGACCGAGGAAACCGGTGTGCTCATCGCCGAGGCCATGCGTGCCGCCGGCCGGCCGATGTGGGTGCACACCGTCTCCTTCGACCTCATTTCCAAGGCACGGTCGACGACCCTGCTGATCAGCCCGGACCTCGGCGACTACACGGTCACCTCGGCCGCGGGCTCCGGCCCGCCCGGCAACACCAACGTGCTTCCCACCGTCATCGCGGAGCCCGTGGACGGCGCCGGCCCGACGATCATCGCCGTGCACGCCGTCGCCCCGATCCGTTGGGAAATGGCCAACTGGAGATCCGACCTGGACTGGTTGGCCGAGCAGTGCAGCGGCGGGTCCTCCGGCGACGACGGCGTGATCATGGCCGGCGACTTCAACGCCACGATCGACCACTTCGCCGGGCGGGCCACCTCCGACGGCGCCGTTCTCGGCGACTGCCGGGATGCCGCAGCAGCCACCGGTTCCGGCGGGGTGGGCACCTGGCCGGCCTGGGCGCCCGCCCTGCTCGGGGCCCCCATCGACCACGTCCTGGCCACGCCAGACTGGCAGGTCGAGCGGATGCGCGTGATCGGTACCGAGGACACCGCCGGCAGCGACCACCGTCCCGTCGTGGCCACGCTGTCCCCCGCCACCGAATAGGCAACCGGCGGGCTCCAAGCCGACGAGTGGGACAATGGAGGAATGGCTGACTCCACCGACACCGCACCCGCACCCACCCCGGCCGCTCCTGCCGCCCGCTCGAACGAGAACCGCTCGACCACCCCGGGCTCCGCGGGGTTCAAGGAGTACATCTCCAGCGGCTGGGCAGACCGCGCCGAAACCGTGCCGCCCGCCCGCGAGCAGGCCCCCTTCGCGGCCGCCCGGCGGGAACGCATCTCCCAGCAGTACCGCGGACACCGCCTGATCGTGCCCGCCGGGCGCCTCAAGCAGCGCGCCAACGACACCGACTACCCGTTCCGCGCGCACTCAGCGTTCGCGCACCTCACCGGTTGGGGCAGCGACTCCGAGCCCGGCGCCGTGCTCGTGTTCGAACCGACCGCCACCGGCCATGACACCACCGTGTACTTCCGGGAGCGCGCCGGCCGCGACTCCGATGAGTTCTACGCCAACTCCGAGATCGGCGAGTTCTGGATCGGCCCGCGGCCCTCCATCGCCCAGGTCGCCGGCGACCTCGGCATCACCGTTCGCGGCATCGACGGCTTCGCCGACGTGCTCCGCCGCGTCGACAGCGAAACCCTGCTCGTACGCGAGGCCGACCCGTTCCTCACCGGCCAGGTCGACGACGCACGCCTGCGCAACGCCGCCGAGAAAATGATCACCGGAAACGGCTCTGACGCCCCGTTCAGCATCGAGATCAACCACGAACACGACGCGGATGCCGGTCTCGCCCGCGACCTGTCCGAGCTGCGGCTCGTGAAGGACGCCTACGAAATCGGCCAGATGCGCCTGGCCGTGGCGGCCACCGCCCGCGGTTTTGAGGACGTCATCCGCGACCTGCCCCGCTCCAGCACGCACCAGCGTGGTGAGCGTCTGGTCGAGGGTGTCTTCAACACCCGCGCCAGGGCCGACGGCAACACCGTCGGCTACGACACCATCGCGGCTTCCGGCCCGCACGCCTGCATCCTGCACTGGACCCGCAACGACGGCCCGGTTCTGGCCGGCGACGTCATGCTGCTGGATGCCGGTGTCGAGGTGGACAGCTACTACACCGCCGACATCACCCGCACCCTGCCGATCGATGGTTCCTTCACCGATGTGCAACGCCGGGTGTACGACGCCGTCCGCGAGGCCGCCGATGCCGCGTTCCTCGTGGCCCGTCCCGGCGCGATCTTCCGGGAGGTGCACGCGGCCGCGATGGCCGTGATCGCCCGGCACACCGCCGACTGGGGCATGCTGCCCGTCACCGCCGAGGAGGCGCTGCAGCCGGAGAACGGCCAGCACCGCCGCTACATGGTGCACGGCACCAGCCACCACCTCGGCCTCGACGTGCACGACTGCGCGCAGGCCCGCCGCGACATGTACATGGACGGCGTGATCGAGGCCGGCATGGTCTTCACGATCGAGCCCGGCCTGTACTTCCAGCCCGACGACCTCACCGTGCCCGCCGAGTACCGGGGCATCGGCGTGCGCATCGAAGACGACATCCTGATCACCGAGACCGGCGCCGAGAACCTCTCCGCCGGCATCCCCCGCGACTCCGCTGCGGTCGAAGCCTGGATGGCGGAGCTGCAGGCCTAGCCGGAGATCGGCGGCTGCGGGTCCGACGGCCCGGCCGCGGGCGGCGCCGATACCGGCGGGGCCGGCTGACCGTACGCGGGCGGCGCCGTCGGCTGGTCGCCCGCGGGGTCACGTGGTGCGTCCACCGGCGGCAGGGGCGCGGACCTCGGCGGGTCGGACGGGTGCGGAGCGGCAGCACCGTCGGGCTCCACGTGTCCGGCCAGCAGGTTGCGGGCCTTGTTCAGCAGCTCCACGTTCACGATCACCTGGTAGTTGCCGGCGATCACCTGCATTGTCGAGGTGAAGTCTTTGCGCCGACGGTTGACGGCGTAGCTGACCAGGCCGAAGAGCATGCCGAAGCCGGCACCCATCAGCACGGCGGCGAACACGAACGGCAGGCCGGCCGCGTCAGGGGAGAAGATGAAGAAGAGCAGGCCGAAGAAGACCCCGAGCCAGGCCCCCGATGCCGCGCCGGCCAGCGCCACCCGGCCCCAGGTGAGCTTGCCGGTGACACGCTCAACGGTCTTGAGGTCGTTGCCCAGGATCGAGAGCTGCTTCACCGGGAAGTCGGCCTTGGCGAGGACGTCCACGGCCAGCTGGGCCTCGTTGTAGGTCTCGTACGTCGCCACGACCTCGCCCTTGGGCAGAACGGGGTACAGCGCGGCGGCGGCACGACCGCCGAAGGGGCTCTGATTGGTCATGCAGCTATTCTTCCACGCCCACCGGGAATCCCCGATGAGCTGGCTGTGCATCCGTTGGGAGAATGGCTCGATGATCAGCCAAACGGTTGCGCCGCCCGCCCGGGCCCGCACCGTACCGGAGGTGCTGCTCCGCGCATCCGGCACGGCGGTTGTGGAGCCTGCACAAGCTAAGTTATAGGTGTGGCAAACACCAGAGTCTTCGTCGCCCGCCTGGCCGGGTGCAACGTCTTCGACCCCGCGGGCGACCGTGTGGGCAAGGTTCGCGATGTGCTCGTGGTCTACCGAAAAGACGACCCGCCCCGCGTGGTCGGCCTCATCGTCGAAATTCCCGGCAAGCGCCGGGTGTTCGTCTCCATCGGCAGGGTCACCAGCATCGGCAGCGGCCAGATCATCACCACCGGGCTGATCAATGTGCGCCGGTTCGAGCAGCGCGGCGGCGAGGTGCGCGTGATCGCCGAGATGCTCGGCCGCCGGGTCGCGTTCAACGACGGTTCAGGCGAAGCCTCCATCGAGGACGTGGCCATCGAGGAGTCCGCCCAGGGCGACTGGGCCATCAGCCAGCTCTTCGTGCGCCGCCCCAAGACCAGTTCATCGCCCTTCACCAAGGGGGCCACGGCGTTCGCCAACTGGGCCGAGGTCTACGAGAAGGTCACGGCCGGTGAGGCCCAGTCCGCCGAGCAGCTCATCGCGACCTACTCGGACATGAAGCCCGCCGACCTCGCGAACACCCTGCTCGACCTGCCGCGCCAGCGCATGTTCGAGGTGGCAGAGGAACTGCCCGACGGCCGTCTGGCGGACGTGCTCGAGGAGATGCCCGAAAGCGAGCAGGTGGGCATCCTCACCCGGCTCGGCGACTCACGCGCCGCAGAGGTGCTCGACCACATGCAGCCAGACGACGCGGCCGACCTCATCGCACAGCTGCCAGAGGAGCGCGGCGAGCACCTGCTCGACCTGATGGAGCCCGAAGAAGCCGACGACGTCAGGTTCCTGCTCTCCTACGCTCCAGACACCGCCGGTGGCCTGATGACCACCGAGCCGATCATCGTCTCCGCCGACGCCACCGTCGCCGAGGGGCTGGCCCTCATCCGCCGGCACGACCTCGCGCCGGCGCTCGGTGCGGCGATCTGCGTCACCCTGCCGCCCTACGAACCGCCCACCGGCCGGTTCCTGGGCATGGTGCACTTCCAGCGGATGCTGCGCTACCCGCCGCACGAGCGCCTCGGCACGCTGCTGGACCTCGGTCTGGACCCGGTCACCGCGGACACCTCGGCGGCCGAAGTCAGCCGCATCCTCGCCAGCTACGACCTGGTCTCCGTTCCCGTGGTCGACGAAAACCACCGACTCGTCGGGGTGGTGACGATTGATGACGTGCTCGACTACCTGCTGCCGGACGACTGGCGAAGTCACGACGACGGCGACGAGGTACGCAAACGTGCCACGGCCAGAACCCAGCTGGTAACAGGAAGCATCCCGCTGCCGGGAGTACGGAGGCACGGCAATGGCACGCGCTAACAAGAGCGAACTACGCCTCGACACGCCCAAGGGCCTGCGCACCACTAACCTCGTCGGTCGTAAGCGCAACGGGCGCAGCAACGACAGGTTCGGCCGGTTCACCGAGGCGATCGCCCGCGGCATGGGCACGCCCTGGTTCCTGCTGGGGCTGAGCGCCCTCGTGGTCTTCTGGGTCGGCTGGAACACTCTCTCCCCCGAGGGCCTCCGTTTCGACTCCATCGAGCTGGGCTTCATCGCGCTCACCCTGGTGCTGTCGCTGCAGGCGTCCTACGCGGCACCGCTGATCCTGCTCGCACAGAACCGGCAGGATGACCGTGACCGGGTGCAGTTCGAACAGGACCGTCAGCGCGCCGAACGCAACCTCGCCGACACCGAGTACCTCGCCCGTGAGGTCGTGGCGCTGCGCTTGGGCATGAAGGACCTCGCCTCGAAGGACTTCCTGCGCGCCGAACTGCGCGCCCTGCTCGACAACCTCGACCAGCGCGACGAACAGGAACGCCGCGAACGCGAGGCCGCCAGGGACCGGGACAGCCGGGAGCTGGAAAGCCGGGAACGTGAGGCCAGTCCCCGCGACAGCCGCGGCACCATCGAGCGATCCGCCCCGCACGAGGCGCACCCGTTTGACTGACCACCACTCGGCCGACGACAGGGTGCGCGCCGCTCTGACCCGCGTCATCGACCCGGAGATCCGCAAACCCATCACCGAACTCGACATGGTCTCCGACGTCACGATCGACGCCGACGGCGGCGCGACGGTGAGCATCCGCCTCACCATCGCCGGCTGCCCCGCGGCGACCCGGATCGAAACGGATGTGCGCGAAGCCACCGAGTCGGTCGTCGGCGCGGGCCTGGCCCGGGTGCTGGTCTCGGTGATGACGCCGGAGCAGCGCCGGACCATGACCGAGAAGCTGCGCGGCGGTCAGGGCGCGCGCAGCCTGCAGTTCTCCCCTGACTCGCTCACCCAGATCTACGCCATCACCAGCGGCAAGGGCGGCGTGGGCAAGTCCACCGTCACCGCCAACCTCGCGGTGGCCCTCGCCGCGCGGGGCCTGCGGGTGGGTATCGTCGACGCCGATGTGTACGGCTTCTCGATCCCCGGGCTGCTCGGCTTGGTCACCCCGCCGGCGACCCCCGGCGGTCAGCCCGGCATGGTCAAGCCCACCCAGGTCGGTGACATGATCCTGCCGCCGATCGGCTTCGACGTGAAGGTCATCTCCATCGGCATGTTCGTCGACGACACCTCGGTGGCCGTCGCCTGGCGCGGACCGATGCTGCACCGAACCATCACCCAGTTCCTCACCGAGGTGTACTTCGGCGATCTCGACATCCTGTTGCTCGACCTGCCGCCGGGCACCGGCGACATCGCCATCTCGGTGGGCCAGCTGCTTCCGCACGCCGAGGTCATCGTGGTCACCACGCCGCAACCGGCCGCGTCCGACATCTCCGAACGAAGCGGCGCCGTCGCCAGGCAGACCGGCCAGAAGATCTACGGAGTGATCGAGAATATGTCGGGGCTGATGCAGCCGGACGGCACCCTGCTGGAAATCTTCGGCGCCGGCGGCGGCGCCGACGTGGCCGCCCGGCTCTCGGCGGGCCAGGACAGCCCGGTGCCGCTGCTCGGCCAGGTGCCGCTCAGCGTGGCCCTCCGTAGCGGCGGCGACACCGGACTGCCCGTGGTACTCGGTGACCCCGCCGACCCGGCCGCCGAGGCCATCCAGGCCATCGCCGCCACGCTGGCCACCAGGGGCCGCGGCCTGGCCGGGCTGAGCCTGGGCATCAGCCCGCGCTGAGCGCCCCCCGCCGCTTGTCGGTAAGCCTGTCTAAACTGGCCAGCATGACTGCGCCAACGCTGACCGCAACCGCCCCGGTACTCCCGTTCACCGTCGAATTGGCCCGCGACATCTGCTCGACCACGGGTGAGACCGTGGGCGTCATCGGCCCGTTCACCGGCACAGAGCTGCACACCCTGCCGGTGAGCAGCACCGTAGATGTGGCGGATGCGTACGCTCGCGCCCGCCTCGCCCAGATCGGTTGGGCCCGCGCGGGTTTCGCGCACCGCCGGGCGGTGCTCCTGCGCGCCCACGACCTGCTGCTCGCCCGCCGGGAGAGCCTCCTGGACACCCTGCAGACCGAGACCGGCAAGACCAGGGGGCAGGCGTTCGAGGAGGTCTTCCAGGCCGCCGGCGTCACCCGGTACAACGCCCTGGCCGCCCGCCGGGTGTTGGGCGGGGAAACGCGCCGCTCCGGCCTGCCGGTCCTGGTCACCACCCGGGTGCGCTACCGACCCAAGGGCGTCGCCGGGGTCATCACGCCGTGGAACTTTCCGCTGAGCCTGGCCGCGATGGACGTGGTGCCCGCGCTGGCCGCCGGCTGCGGGGTCGTGCAGAAGGCCGACAACCAGGGGGCGCTGAGCATCCTGCTGCTGCGCCGCGCGTTCATCGACGCGGGCGTGCCCGCCGACCTGTGGGCCGTGGTGACCGGCGACGGCGCCGAGATCGGCGGGGCCGTCACGGCCGGCGCTGACTACGTCTGCTTCACCGGGTCGACCGCCACCGGGCTTCGGGTAGGCGCCCAGGCGGCGAGCACCCTCACCGGGGCGTCGCTGGAACTGGGCGGCAAGAACCCGATGATCGTGCTCGACGACGTCGACCCGCACCGCGCCGCCGCGCAGGCCGCCTACGCCTGTTTCTCCTCGATGGGTCAGCTGTGCGTGTCGATCGAGCGCATCTACGTGCAGCGCGCGGTGTCCGATCAGTTCCTGCGCGAGTTCGTCACGGTCACCCGCGCCCTGATCCTCGGTTCGGCGCTGGATTACAGCACGGATGTGGGGTCGCTCACCTCGCAGGCGCAGCTCGAGCGGGTCACCGAACACGTCGCCGACGCTCTCGCCCACGGCGCCACCGTGCAGGCCGGCGGACGGGCCCGGCCCGACCTCGGCCCGTATTTCTACGAACCGACCATCCTCACCGGGGTCACCCCCGGCATGCTCTGCCACGCCGGCGAGACTTTCGGCCCGGTGGTGGCGGTGTCGGTCGTCGACTCGGAGCAGGAGGCCATCCTGGCCGCCAACGACAGCGACTACGGGCTCAACGCGTCGGTGCTCAGCGGCTCGGCCCGGCGTGGTCTGCGGGTCGCCGAGGCGCTGGAGGCCGGCAGTGTGAACGTCAACGAGGGCTACCGAGGGTCGTTCTCCGCCGTGGACGCCCCAATGGGCGGGGTGAAGGACTCCGGTCTGGGCCGTCGCAATGGACCGGAAGGCTTGCTGCGCTTCGTGAACCCGGTCACCATCTCCCGGGCCACGGGCGCGCTCACCCTGCCCGTCAACGGGCAGCAGTTCGGCCGCATGGTCGGCCCGATGCTCCTCCTGGCGCGCACCCTCAAAGCGGCGAGGCGTCGCTAGCCGCCGCCTCCGCGGTGAGTTGCGTACGAGGGTGCTAGTTGTTGCCGTCGTTGCCGGTGACGTGCACGGCATTGCCCCAGCAGCCGGCATCCGCCCAGTGGTAGTAGTCGCCGGCACCCGTGTCGCCGTACAGGGCCAGGGTGAACCCGGCCTGCGATCCGGGTTCGACGTCTCCGAGCGAGGTCATGTCCACACCCGCGAACTCACTGTCGATACCCAGCCAGACGCCGTGCCAGTCGAACCCGGCCTCCGCCATGCACTCCGTGATCAATCCGTAGAAGTGCTCGTACTCCGCGGGCGTATCGGGAACAGCATCCGGGTTGGGCGTGCGCACCTCGACGACGTTGCCGTCGCCCTCGACACCGGAGGGGTCCTCGCCGCTCGGGCCGTCGCCGTTCTCGCTGTCGGTATTCGTGGTGTCGTCTGCCACGACAACCTCGTCGGGCGCATCGCTGTCAGCCGGCGCGACAGCGGTCGGTGTCTCAATCACCGGTGCGGGGACGGTCGACGGCGTGGCCAATGGTGTTGCCCTGGCCGTCGGAACCGATTCCGCCGCCACCACGTTGGACGCGGGCCGCGAATCCTGCCCTGCCGCGAAGGCCGTCGCACCCACCGACAGAACGGCGACCCCCGCGACGACTCCCACCATCATGAGGCGGCTACGTGTGTTGCGCATGATGCGACCTTCCCCCCGGGGCCTACAGCGTCACAGCGCCAGCCCACTCTCTCTGGCAAGGCTACGCCCGGTCCACGCCGGCGAGCGTTCCACGGTTCCCCCCTTCCGGGGCGACCTCGCGCTGCAACTCGCCGGTTAGGTGGCCTCGGAGTCGAACGGCGCGGGCCCGATCAAGGCGCCTTCCCTGGCACGCTTCCGCTGCAGGTAGGCACTGTCGGGGTTCGGCCCGGTGCGGCCGACCACGGCGGACTTGCCCTTCACGGGCTCGTCCTCGATGAGGGCTTCACGGATGATCCGGCGCGGGTCATACTGCCTGGGGTCGAGTTTCTTCCAGTCGACGTCGTCGAATTCCGGACCCATCTCGTCTTTCATCCGGTCCTTGGCGCCATTGGCCATGTCGCGAAGCTGGCGCACCAGCCGGCCGAGTTGGGCCGCATAGTGCGGCAACTTCTCGGGTCCGAGCAGGAAGACGGCGATGATCCCGATGAGCAGGAGTTTCTCGAACGTCAGACCGAACATGCCCTCAGAATATCCCCCCGGCGAGGCATCCCCGAACCACGGGCCGCACAGCCGTAGTCTTGACCTAATCATCTACTGGAGTTGCGGAATGTCTGACAAAGATCTGAATTGGAAATTCGCCGACGACTCGGTGGTGGAGAGCGACGCCCTGGCACGAGCCCGGCAGCAGTCCCTCGAGCTCGGCATCGACGCCATCGCGCCCTCGGTGGGCGCGCAGTCGGCCGTCATCGCCGCGGCCACCGGAGCCCGCAGCATCCTCGAGGTCGGCACGGGTGCCGGCGTGTCGGGCATCTGGCTGCTCACCGGTGCTCCCGGTGCCACCCTCACCTCGATCGACATCGAGGTTGATCACCTGCAGCACGCCAAGGCCAATTTCCACGAGGCCGGCATCCCCACCAACCGGGTACGACTCATCACCGGACGCGCCGCCGAGGTCCTGCCGCGCATGAACGAGAACTCCTACGACATCGTGTTCGTGGATGCCGACCCGCAGTCGGTCATCGAGTACGTCGAGCACGGCCTGCGCCTGGCCCGGCCGGGCGGCACCGTCCTGGTGGCGCACGCGCTCTGGCGTGGCCGGGTGGCCGACCCTGTGCAGCGCGACGACGTCGCCACGGGCTTCCGCACCCTGCTCAACGAGATCGCCTCGTCCAAGGCCGTGATCAGCGCGCTCTCCCCCGTCGGCGACGGCCTGCTCCAGATCACGAAGCTGCGCGCGTAGCCTCGCTACGGATACAGCAATCGGCTGTGCGGAGAACCGCACAGCCGATCAGCTGAAAACCTGTCTTACAGAATTACTACACGGCCGGGGCAACTACGCCCGCGAGCGCATCGTGAAGCTCCTTGGCTTCTGCGTCGTTCACAGAGACGACGAGCCGACCCCCACCTTCGAGCGGTACACGCACGATGATCAGGCGCCCCTCCTTTACAGCCTCCATTGGTCCGTCTCCGGTCCGTGGCTTCATGGCCGCCATGAACTCCCCTTCCATTCGTAGTCTGTACTCCTATTATCGACCATTCGGCCGTCAGACAGTAATTAGGGCGGGGTCCAATCCGCACCGTCCACGCCCCAACAGAGCAAAAGCCAGCCCCACTGGGCGCAGATCAACGCCAGTGTGACCACAACGCGGTACACGGCGTTTCGCGGCGTGGCGAGCGCTCCGAGCAGCGGGAACATCGGCATCAGCAGCCTGAACACACTCGATTGCGGAAAGAACACCGCGAGCAGGTAGAGCGCGTACGAGGCTACCCAGAGCCGCAGGTCCACACCCAGGCTCTTCACCGCCGGCGAGAACATCACCAGTGTGAAGGCGACGATCAGCGCGACAACGGCGATGATGCCCAGAGGTGCCCCCAGCCACCACACCCCGCTCTGGAACCAGGCCGCAAACGGCACCAGCTCCTGGTAGCCGATGTACGCCGACCGCCAGGCCAGTTCAGTGTCGGTGTACGCGGTGACGGACCCCGTCACCAGCCAGGCGATCCCCGGCCAGGCCAGGCCCATCACCCCACTGAAAACGGCCACGAATGAGGCGGTGACAGCCTCCTGCACCGGGAACGGATCGCGGGCGCGGCTGTACCAGCGGTAGCCGACGTGCAGGGCCAGGAACAGGGCGAAAGCCAGCCCGCTGGGCCGGGTCAGGGCCATCACGGCGATCACGGGCACCAGCACCAGGTAACGCCGCTCCAGCAGGAGCAGCAGGGCCAGGGTGAGCAGCAGCAGGTGCATCGACTCGGCGTAGCCGAACTGCAGCAGCGGCGAGAGCGGGGCGACGCAGAAAAGCAGGACCGAGAACAGCGCCGTTGACGGCGTCTGCACCCGCCGCATCAGCCTGTAGAACAGCAGCGCGGTGCCGAGGCTGCAGACCACCGACACGAACACCGCCACCGGCGCCCACGGGGCCCCGGTGACCAGCATCAGCACCCGCACCACCGCCGGGTAGCCCGGCATGAACGCCCAGGCGTTCTCGCCGACGTGACCGTCCGCGGTAACCGGCAGCACCGTCGGGTAACCGCCGACACCGACGATGTTGTACCAAAGGCCGTCCCACATGGTGGCGAACGCCGTATAGCCGGGCCTGGCTGTCGTCCAGGCGTTCTGCCCCTGCACACTCGCCAGCACAAGCACCAGCGATGTCGTAACCACCCGGGAGGCCAGCCAGATCGCCAGAACCTTTTGCCACCAGGGCACCAGCCGGTACCGGGCCCGCCACCGGGCCGGGAGGGCGCCGGGAAGACCCCGGCGGACCGGGCGGACCGGCGAACGGGTCGGGGTCACGGTCAGCCGATGGGCGCGGTCAGCCAGGCGCGCAGGGCGTCCTCGCAGTCGGTGATCTGGGTCAGCGCCACCCGCTCGTCATCGGCGTGCGCCTTGAGCGGGTCACCGGGGCCGTAGTTGACGGCCGGGATGCCCAGGGCGGAGAACCTGGCGACATCGGTCCAGCCGTACTTGGGGCGCGGCTCCGCGCCGACGGCCTCGAGGAACTTCAGCGCGAGCGGGGCGTCCAGGCCGGGGCGGGCGCCCTCGGCGAGGTCGACCACGGTGATGTCGAAGCCGGCGAAGAGGTCTTCCAGGTGCGCCACGGCCTCCGCGGCCGTGCGGCTGGGCGCGAACCTGTAGTTCACGTGCACCATGCACTCGTCGGGGATGACGTTGCCGGCGATGCCGCCGCTGATCCCCACGGCGTTCAGGCCCTCCCGGTAGACCAGGCCCTCCACCTCCACCTCACGCGGGGTGTAGCCGGCGAGGATGTCCAGGATCGGGGCGGCCTTGTGGATGGCGTTCTCGCCCACCCAGGCACGGGCGGAGTGCGCCCGCTTGCCGAAGGTGCGCACCTCGATCCGCACGTTGCCGTTGCAGCCGCCCTCGACCTGGCTGTTGCTCGGTTCGCCGAGGATCGCGAAGTCGCCCTCGAACAGGTCGGGACGGTTGGCGGCCAGCCGGCCGAGCCCGTTGAGATCGGCGTTGACCTCCTCGTGGTCGTACCACATCCAGGTCACGTCGACGCTGGTGTCGGCGAGCTCGGCGGCGAGCTTGAGTTGCACGGCAACGCCGGCCTTCATGTCCACGGTGCCGCGACCCCAGAGGTAGTCGACGTCGCCGTCGGTCTCGAACCGGGTGGGCAGGTTCTCGTTCAGCGGCACGGTGTCGATGTGCCCGGCGATCACCACGCGCTGAGCACGGCCCAGATTGGTGCGGGCCACGATGGTGTCGCCGTCGCGGATCACTTCCAGGTGCGCGGAGCCGGCCAGGGCGGCCTCGATCGCGTCGGCGAGCGGCGTTTCGTTGCCGGACACCGACTCCACATCGCAGAGGGCGCGGGTCAGCTCGATCGACGAGGCAGACAGGTCGAGGGCGGGAACGGACGGGTCTATCGTTCGGTCGGAAGGCACTGTACCAATCTACGGCTACTAATCTAGAGCCATGGTCACCGCCCCTCCCCCCGCAGAACAGACAGCCGCCACTCACGCCTGGGGGTATGGCCTGGCCACGATCGCCGGTGACGGCACCGTGCTGGACACCTGGTTCCCGGCGCCGAAGCTGGGTGCGCTGCCCGCCGACCGCGACCGGTGGATCGTGCCCACAGAGCTGGAAGAGGCCGCCGGCCCCGACGCCCGCCGCAACGTGCGTCTCGAGGCCGTCACCGTCGAGATCGACCTGCAGTCGCCCCCCGCGAGCACATCGGATGCCTACCTCCGCCTGCACCTGCTCTCACACCTGCTGGTCAAGCCGAACACTCTCAACCTCGACGGCATCTTCGGCCACCTGCCCAACGTCGTCTGGACCAACGCCGGCCCGGTACTGCCCGCCGACTTCGATCGCCTGCGGCCGTCGCTCATGCGCCACGGCATCGCCGCCACGGGCCTGGACAAGTTCCCGCCGCTGCTCAACTACGTCTCCCCGGACCGGGTGCGCATCGCCGACGCCTCCAGGGTGCGCCTGGGTGCCTACCTGTCCCCCGGCACCACCGTCATGCACGAGGGCTTCGTGAACTTCAACGCCGGCACCCTGGGCGTCTCGATGGTCGAGGGCCGCGTGTCCCAGGGTGTCGTGGTCGGTGACGGCGCCGACATCGGCGGCGGCGCATCCATCATGGGCACGCTCTCCGGCGGTGGCACCCAGCGGGTCACCATCGGGGAGCGCGCGCTGCTCGGCGCCAACTCGGGCATCGGCATCTCGATCGGTGATGACTCCGTGGTGGAGGCGGGCCTGTACGTCACCGCCGGCACCAAGGTGGTGCTGCTGGATGCCGCGCGCACGGCCGATGGCGCCCCGCGCACGGCCAAGGCCAAGGACCTCTCCGGTGTGCCGAACCTGCTCTTCCGCCGCAACTCCCTCACCGGCGCGGTCGAGGTGCTCCCCCGCTCGGCCGGCATCGTGCTGAACGCCGCCCTGCACGCCTAACGACCTGCCCAAGAAAAAGCCCCTTCCCGATGGGAAGGGGCTTTTTCGCATCCGCCGGCTTAGCGCTGCGGGTAGTCGCGGGCGACCGAACCCGTGTACAGCTGCTGCGGGCGGCCGATCTTGGTGGTCGTGTCCAGGTTCATCTCGCGCCAGTGCGCGATCCAGCCGGGCAGCCGGCCGATCGCGAACAGCACCGTGAACATGCGCGGCGGGAAGCCCATCGCCTTATAGATCACGCCGGTGTAGAAGTCGACGTTGGGGTAGAGCTTGCGCTCCTTGAAGTAGTCGTCGTTCAGTGCGATGAACTCGAGCTCCTTGGCGATGTCGAGCAGGTCGTCCTTGACGCCGAGGGCCTCGAGTACCGCGTCGGCGCTCTCCTTGACCAGCTTGGCGCGCGGGTCGTAGTTCTTGTAGACCCGGTGGCCGAAGCCCATCAGACGCACGCCGGCTTCCTTGTTCTTGACCCGCTCGACGTACTTCTGCACGCCTTCGCCGGAGGCCTTGATCTCGTGGAGCATGGTCAGCACGGCCTCGTTGGCGCCGCCGTGCAGCGGGCCGGAGAGAGCGTTGATGCCGCCGGAGACCGACGCGAACAGGTTGGCCTCGGTGGAACCGACCAGGCGCACGGCCGAGGTGGACGCGTTCTGCTCGTGGTCTTCGTGCAGCATCAGCAGACGTTCGAGCGCCTTGCTCACGACGGGGTTCACCACGTACGGCTCGGCGAGGGTGCCGAAGTTGAGCTTGATGAAGTTGTCCACGAAGCTCAGCGAGTTGTCCGGGTACAGGAACGCGTGGCCGATGCTCTTTTTGTGCGCGTATGCGGCCATCACGGGCAGCTTGGCGAGCAGCCGGATCATCGACAGTTCGACCTGTTCGGGATCCTTGGGGTCCAGGGAGTCCTGGTAGTAGGTCGACAGCGCGGAGACGCCGGCCGAGAGCACCGACATCGGGTGCGCGTTGTGCGGCAGGGCGTCGTAGAAGCGGCGCAGGTCTTCGTGCAGCAGGGTGTGCCGACGGATGCGGGTGTCGAACGCGCTCAGTTCGCTTGCGCTGGGCAGTTCGCCGTAGATCAGGAGCCACGCGGTCTCGAGAAAGCTGGAATTCTGGGCGATCTGTTCGATCGGGTAGCCGCGGTATCGCAGGATCCCGTGTTCGCCGTCGATGTAGGTGATGGCTGACTTCGTTGCCGCCGTGTTCACGAATCCGGAGTCGAACGTGGTGTAGCCGGTCTGCTTGGTCAGCGTCGCGATGTCGATGCTGGACGGGCCGTCGGTGCTGCCCAGGATCGGGAACTGCGCCGTGCCCCCCGGGTAGGTCAGAGTGGCCACCTGCGGACCCGGTACGGGCCGATCGATGAACTGCGGCTCATTGGATGGTGTTCGCTGCGCGACGTCGCTCACGGCGCCTCCCTGGATTTCAAAGCCTTGCGGCTGTTGGTCTGTGGTGGTCCGCCGCAGCACGCTCGTGGTGCTTGGCAACGATAACCCGCTTACAGCCTATTCCGCCGAGGGGCATACTGTTGCATCCGCCAAGATCGACCAGAGTCCATTGGCCCTAGGTCACAGCCGATTTCTGACGGGCGCGCCGAGCTTTCCGGCCCGCAGCCGCCCGCCGACCAGACCTCGTGGCTCAGCGGGTCGGGCGGGTCAGGCCGAAGTGATAGGCCTCGTCGAGCACCTCGATCCAGGCGCCCACCCCGGCCTCGGCCGGCAACCGCACCCATTCGCGCATGGTGCGCCGTCCCATCACAACAGGCCGCCCGGTGTGCTGGGAGACCAGCTGGCGCACCCGGGATTCCGGAACCTTGGCGACGAGGTCGCCGTTGCGGCCGATGAACGCGAACACCTTCTCCTGCACCTTCACACCGTCGCCGTTGAAGATCTTTCCCCGCGTCACGGGCGGATGCGCCGGCAGCTCGGACACGAGCGCGTACAGCGCCCCGACGCTCACGCCGTAGCTGTCCTGGGGAGCGCTGTCGTCGACCGGATGCGCGGTGTCAGCCATGCCCTCAGCCTAGGCAGGCCGCCGCTGGTGTCCAGCCCCGGCAATGGAGCCGGGTCAGGACGTGACGAAAGCCCGCAGCCGGGCGGCGGCGGCGTTGATGCGCTCGTCGTCGGCGGTGAGCGAGAACCGTACGTGCCGGGGATAGAAGTCGCCGTAGAACGGGCCGGGACCGGCCAGGATACCGAGCTCGGCGAGCTGCCGGATCGAGTCCCAGGCGTCGACACCGGCGGTCGCCCAGAGGTACAGGCCGGCCTCGCTGTTCTCGATGCGGAATCCCGCGGCGACCAGCGCCGGCAGCAGCACCTCGCGGCGGGCACGGTAGCGCTCGCGCTGCACCCTCACGTGCTCGTCGTCGCCCAGCGCGGCGACCATGGCGGCCTGCAACGGGGCGGGCAGCATCAGGCCGGCGTGCTTGCGCACGGTGAGCAGACGGCCGAGCACATCGCTGCTGCCGGCGGCGAAGGCGCCCCGGTAGCCGGCCATGTTGGACTGCTTGCTCAGCGAGTAGATCGCCACGATGTTACGCGTGTCCCCGTCGGTGACGCGGGGGTCGAGGATGCTCGGGATCGGCTCCGCGTCCCACGGGGCGGCCCAGCCGAGTTCGGCGTAGCACTCGTCATTGACGATCACGGCGCCGAGTTCGCGGGCGCGGGCCACGGCGGCGCGAAGCACCTCGACGGGGAGCACCCGCCCGTCCGGGTTGCCCGGGCTGTTCAGCCAGATCAGCCGCGTCGTCTCCGGCCACTCGGCGGGATCATCGGAGGGGAACGCATCCGCCCCGGCCATGGCCGCGCCGATCGCGTAGGTGGGGTAGGCGGCGCGCGGGTGCACGACGGTGTCGCCCTCGCCGACGCCGATCATGAACGGCAGAAGCGCCACCAGTTCCTTCGAGCCGATGGTGGGCAGCACGTTCTCCTCCGCCAGCCCGGTCACACCGCGGCGACGGGCGTACCAGTCGATGATGGCGTGCTGGAGCGCCGGGGTGCCGGTGGTCTGCGGGTAGGCGTGCGCATCCGTCGCGGAGGCCAGGGCGGCCTGCACGACGGGCGGGGTGGGGTCGACCGGAGACCCGATGGAGAGATCGACGATGCCGTCGGCGTGGGCCCTGGCCAGCTGCGCGAACGGCAGCATCGCATCCCACGGGTACTCGGGAAGTGGTTTGAGCACCTTTAGTGCTGGACCTGGGGCGGGAGCACCGAGATCACCGGGTGGTCCTTGGCGATGACGCCGACCTTGGCGGCGCCGCCGGGCGAGCCGATGTCGTCGAAGAACTCGACGTTGGCCTTGTAGTAGTCGGCCCACTGTTCGGGCAGGTCGTCTTCGTAGTAGATGGCCTCGACCGGGCAGACCGGTTCGCAGGCTCCACAGTCGACACACTCGTCGGGGTGGATATAGAGGGAGCGTTCACCCTCGTAGATGCAGTCGACGGGGCATTCGTCGACGCAGGCGCGATCCTTGACGTCCACGCAGGGCAAGGCGATGACATACGTCACAGTGGCAGGATTCCCTTCACGAACAGAGTGATCAGTCTACGCCGTCGGCCGACGGGCGGGAATTCGGGGCCACGCGATGACGAGGGCGGCGAACAGCGCGGGCGCCATCGACCAGACCGTGCCTGGCACCCCGGCTGGCACCAGCACCGAGCCGCCGGTGCTGCGCAGCGACAGCAGGAACACCGTGGCGACCAGGCCGATCGCCGCGGCGAGGACCACGAGCCTGTCGTGCACAACCAGGCGTAACCCGAGCAGGAGGGTGCCGCTGGCCAGTAGTGCCAGGGTCAGGCCGACAGGGATCGTCAGGGAGCCCAGTTCGATCGTGGTCTGGTGCGCCACGGTGCCGAGAACACCGAAGAGCGCGCCGGCGAAGAGAGCCATCAGGACGGCCAGCAGCCTGGATCCGACCGTTGGCGCCTCGAGCTCGGCCGGCTGGGCTGGGCCGCTACCGCTGGCATAGGTTTCGGTGCCGGTGACGAGGGCCTCGGTGCCGTCGAAAAGACGCACCACCCGGCCGTCCAGCCGCCACCGGCCGGGATACGCGGCCAGGGCCGCCAGTTTCTTGTCAATGTGGTCGCTGACGTCGATCGCGGTGAGCCGCACGCCGGGCACCGCCGAGACCCGGCTGCTGAGGAACACCGGCACACCCTGCTCGCCTGCCGCGTCGACGGCGGCCTGGCGCAGGGCCGGGTCCACGGCGGCGGCCACGACGGCGGTGGCGTGCGCTTGGGCGAAGGCCTCGCCCAGCACCGCACGGCGCTGCGCACCCTGCGGCTCGCCGGCCAGGACCCGCCACTGGGCAGGGTCGGTCTCACCGAGTGCCGCCCGGGCGGCTGCCACATCCGCTGCACCGGCGGATGCGGTCGTCGGTGCGGATGCGTCGCTGTCGTACGGCGCCGCCGACCCGAAGAGCACGGTGACGTCGGCGCCGTCATCCAGGAGCCGGGCGATGGTGCCGCCGGTGTGCAACGATTCATCGCCGGGTGCGTCGAGCACGAAGACCACCCGTTCGCCGTTCCCGGACATAAGCATGGGTGACTCCTGAACAACGTGGACGAGCGCGGTTGGCAAGACGTGCTGCGGCACCGGGGCCGCTGACAAATCTTAGCTGGACACATCCGGCGTTCCTACGTAGAGTGGGTGGGTAAGGTAAGCCTTACCAATTGTTGGCCCCATCACCCCACCCACAACAACCGGGAAGCACTGTGCTCGCAAACTACCTGATCGGCCTGCGCGAAGGACTCGAAGCCGCGCTGATCGTGACGATCCTGATCGCCTATGTGGTCAAGATCGGCCGCCGCGACGTTCTCCCCCGGATCTGGGCGGGCGTCGGCCTCGCCGTGCTTCTCGCCCTCCTGTTGGGCGCCATCCTCACCTTCGGCACCTACGGCCTGAGCTTCGCCGCGCAGGAGACCATCGGCGGGCTGCTCTCCATCATCGCGACGGGGCTGGTGACCTGGATGGTGTTCTGGATGCTGCGCACCGCCCGCGACCTCAAGGGGCACCTGCACGGCAACATCGACAAGCACCTCACCGGCACCGGAATGGGCCTGGTTCTCGTCGCGTTCCTCGCCGTCGGCCGCGAGGGCATCGAAACGGCCCTGTTCATCTGGGCGGCCGTGCAGGCCACCGGAGCGACCACGCTTCCGCTGGTCGGGGCGAGCCTGGGCATCCTCACCGCAGTCGGCCTGGGCTGGCTGATCTACTCCGGCATGCTCAAGATCAACCTGAGCCGGTTCTTCACCTGGACCGGTGCCATCCTCATCATCGTCGCCGCCGGAGTGCTTTCCTACGGGGTGCACGACCTGCAGGAGGCCGGCATCCTGCCCGGACTCAACGCCCTCGCGTTCAACGTCTCCGCCGTGATCCCCCCGGACAGCTGGTACGGCACCCTGCTCAAGGGCACCCTCAACTTCTCGCCGGCCACCACCTGGCTGGAGATGTTCGCCTGGATCGCCTACGTGGTGCCCACCCTGACCCTCTTCATTGTGAAGAGCCGGCAAGCGAAGCCGACGCCGACACCGTCCGCCGTACTCCCCCAGACCGCACCCGCGGTTGTCACCCACTGACCCCACGCCCCGCACCGCCTCCCTTCTAAGGACCCCCATGCGAGCCCGCCTCCTCCCCCTCGTAGCCGCCTCAGCCGTCGGCCTGCTTGCCCTCACCGGTTGCGTCGCCAACGCCACCGGCAGCGACTCGGCCCAGGCCGCCCTCACCGTCGACAGCAGCGCGGATGCCTGCACGGTGTCGGCCGCCGAGGCGCCGTCCGGCAACCTCAGCTTCACGGTCACCAACTCGGGCGACCAGGTCACCGAGTTCTACCTGCTCGCCGAAGACGGCCTGCGCATCGTCGGCGAGGTCGAGAACATCGGCCCCGGCCTCAGCCGCGACCTGGTCGTGCAGCTCATGCCCGGCCGCTACGTGACCACCTGCAAGCCCGGCATGATCGGTGCGGGCATCGACCAGAAGGCCTTCACCGTCACCGACTCCGGCACTGACGTCACGGTGGATGCCGACCTGGACGCCCGCATCGAGGTCGCCAACGCCAACTACGCCGCCTACGTGCGCGATCAGGTAGCTCAGCTCCTCACCGGCACCCAGGCCTTCGCCGACGCCTACCTGGCCGGCGACGATGACACCGCCCGCGCCCTATACGCCCCCACCCGCGCCCACTGGGAACGCGTGGAGACCGTGGCGGAATCTTTCGGCGACCTCGACCCGCAGCTGGACCTCCGTGAGGCCGACCTCGAGGAAGGCCAGGACTGGACCGGCTGGCACGCGATCGAGAAGGACCTCTGGCCCGCCGACGCGGAGGCCGGCTTCGCCGCGTACACGCCTGAACAGCGCCAGAACCTGGCTACCTTGCTCGTAGCCGACACCACGACGCTGAACGAGAAGGTGCAGGATCTGGACTTCACCCTGTCCCAGCAGACCAACGGCGCGATCGGTCTGCTCGACGAGGTCGCCACGGGCAAGGTCACCGGCGAGGAAGAGTTCTGGTCGCACACCGACCTGTGGGACTTCCAGGCCAACATCGACGGTGCCAAGGTGCTCTACGCCGGGGTGCGCGACATCCTGCTCGAGGAAGACGCCGACCTGGCCGCCGACCTCGACAGCGAGTTCGCCGAGCTGCAGGAGCTGCTCGATGCCCAGCGTGTCGGCGAGGACTTCACCCTCTACACCGACCTCACGCCCGCCGAGATCAAGGCCTTCGCCGACCAGGTGAACGCCCTCGGCGAGCCGCTGAACCAGCTGACCGCAACGCTCGTGCTCTAACATGACCGACGCCACCAGCTCCGACTCCCCCACCGCAGACGGCCCAGACACCGGCGCGGGTCCGCAGGCACCCCGCGGCCTGTCCAGGCGCGGTTTATTCGGCCTGGCCGGCGTCGGGGTGGCCGGCCTCGGGCTGGGCGTCGCCGGCGACAGGGCCGCGCTGGCCGTCGCGGCGTCCTCAGCACAGAGCAACGCCAGCACCGTCTACCCGTTCTATCAGGAGCACCAGGCCGGTATCGTCACGCCTGCCCAGGACCGGCTGCACTTTGCCGCGTTCGACGTGGCCGACGGCACCACCCGCGCCGACCTCATCGAACTGCTGCAGGACTGGAGCGTCGCGGCCGCCGCGATGACCGCTGGCCGTGATGTCGGCGACTACGGTTCGGTCAGCGGCCCGTACGACGCCCCACCGGAAGACACCGGCGAGGCCCTCGGCCTGCCGCCGGCCGGCCTGACCATCACGTTCGGGTTCGGGCCCACCCTCTTCCAGACCGCGGCCGGCGTGGATCGCTTCGGCCTGGCCGCCCGTCGACCGGCCGAGCTGGTCGATGTACCGCACTTCCCCGGCGACATGCTCGAGGAGACCAGGAGCGGCGGAGACCTCTGCATCCAGGCCTGCGCTGACGACCCCCAGGTCGCCGTGCACGCCATCCGCAACCTGTCCCGCATCGCGTTCGGGCGTGCGGCGATCCGCTGGTCCCAGCTCGGCTTCGGCCGCACCTCTTCCACGAGCACCAGCCAGGCCACCCCGCGCAACCTGTTCGGGTTCAAGGACGGCACCGCCAACATCAAGGCCGAGGAGCCGGCCGCGGTGACTGAACACCTCTGGGTGGGAGCCTCCGACGGGCCCGCGTGGCTGGCGGGCGGGTCCTATCTCGTGGCGCGGCGCATCCGGATGACCATCGAAACCTGGGACCGCACCAGCCTGCGCGAGCAGGAGACCGTGATCGGCCGCAACAAGGGCGAGGGTGCGCCGCTATCCGGCGGCACCGAGTTCACCGAACCTGATTTTGAGCTCGCCGGGCGCGCCGACCAGCCGTTGATCGACACCGCGGCGCACGTGCGGCTGGCTCATCCCAGCCAGAACGACGGCATCCGGATGCTGCGCCGCGGCTACAATTTCGTGGACGGCAACGACGACCTCGGCCGCCTTGACGCCGGGCTGTTTTTCATCAGTTTCCAGCGCACCCCCGCCAGCTTCACGGCCGTGCAGCTGAATTTGGCCCGCCACGACGCCCTCAACGAGTACATCCGCCACGTCGGCTCCGCACTCTTCGCCGTCCCGCCCGGAGCAGCCAAGGGCTCCTACGTGGGCGCGCCCCTCTTCGCCTGACACCTCCGTCGGTCGAGCCTGTCGACGCCGTGCTGAGCCTGTCGAAGTGGACCCGTAGACCGAGCGGCCGGGTCTCGACAAGCTCGACCAACGACGGAGCGCGTTATCAGGCCGGGGCGACCGTGTAGAGCACGCCGTCGGGAGTGCCGGCGATGGTCACGATGTGGGTGGCGTTTTTCAAGGCGACCACGCCGACGTCGCCCACGTTGGCCGAGGCGCTGGTGTCCGGTACGAAGCCGGCATCGACGAGCTTCTGCTCGGCGTCGGCCAGCGGGTCCGCTTCGCCGGAGGCGACCGTGACGACCCAGCCCTGGTCGCCGTTGGTGGTGTTGCCGGCGCCGAACTTGATCTCGCCGTCGATCACGGGGATCTCCGCCGGCCAGCCGTCGGGCAGCGCGCCGCCGAGGCTCACGTCGCCGTCGGTGGCTCCCTGCACGGCGCCGTTCACGGCATCCTGCACCTGCGCGTCGGAGCAGCCGGCCAGCGCCGGCGCTACGGCCAGCACCGCCGCCAGGGCCAGGCCCATCCGCAGCGGCGACATCTTCGTCTTCAATCCAGGGGTCATGGGGTCCTCACGGTGCGGGGCTCCCGCTTGAGCGGGAACGATTGACAAAAAACCGCAGGCACCCCGCGCCGGAAAACCGGAACAGGATGCCTGCGGTCAGATCAAGCTGCGAACTAGTTCGCGTCCTGCTTCTTCAGACGCGACACGTTGCGCTGACGAGCGGATGCGGCGAGCTCCACCTTGCGGATACGAACGACGGCGGGGGTGACCTCGACGCACTCGTCTTCGCGGGCGAATTCCAGGCACTGCTCGAGGGTGAGCTGCTTGGACGGCGTCATCGACTCGAAGGTGTCTGACGTGGACTGACGCATGTTGGTCAGTTTCTTTTCCTTGGTGATGTTGACGTCCATGTCGTCGCCGCGCGAGTTCTCGCCGATGACCATGCCCTCGTAGACCTCTTCGGTCGGGTTGACGAAGAACTGCATGCGCTCCTGCAGTGCGATGATGGCGAACGGCGTCACAACACCGGCACGGTCGGCGACGATCGAGCCGTTGGTGCGGGTGTTGATGGTGCCGGCCCAGGCCTCGTAGCCGTGGAAGATCGCGTTGGCGATACCGGTACCGCGGGTGTCCGTCAGGAACTCGGTGCGGAAACCGATCAGGCCGCGCGACGGAACGATGAATTCCATGCGGACCCAGCCGGTGCCGTGGTTCGCCATGTTCTCCATGCGACCCTTACGGGCGGCGAGGAGCTGGGTGATCGCACCGAGGTACTCTTCGGGCGAGTCGATGGTGAGGTGCTCGTACGGCTCGTGGATCTTGCCGTCGACGCGCTTGACGACCACCTGCGGCTTGCCGACGGTGAGCTCAAAGCCTTCACGACGCATCTGCTCGACCAGGATGGCGAGAGCGAGCTCGCCACGGCCCTGGACTTCCCAGGCGTCCGGACGGCCGATGTCGAGAACTCGGAGCGAGACGTTACCGACGAGCTCCTTGTCGAGACGGTCCTTGACCATGCGGGCGGTGAGCTTGTGGCCCTTGACCTTGCCGATGAGCGGCGACGTGTTGGTGCCGATGGTCATCGAGATGGCGGGGTCGTCGACCGTGATGGTCGGCAGCGGGCGCACGTCATCGGGGTCGGCGAGGGTCTCACCGATGGTGATGTCGGGGAAACCGGCGACGGCGACGATGTCACCGGGGCCGGCGCTCTCGGCCGGGTACCGGTCAAGTGCCTTGGTGATCATGAGCTCGGTCACGCGCACGTTGGAAACGGTGCCGTCGTGCTTGACCCAGGCCACGGTCTGGCCCTTCTTGATGGTGCCCTGGAAAACGCGCAGCAGCGCGAGGCGGCCGAGGAACGGCGAGGAGTCGAGGTTGGTGACCCAGGCCTGCAGCGGGTGCTCGTCGTCGTAGACGGGAGCGGGGATGTGCTGGAGGATCGCTTCGAAGAGCGGCTCGAGGTCGTCGTTGTCGGGCAGTGAGCCGTTCTCCGGCTTGGTGAGGCTGGCGGCACCGGCACGGCCGGACGCGTAGACGACGGGAACGTTGAGGACCAGGTCGAGGTCCAGGTCGGGCACGTCGTCGGCCATGTCGGAAGCGAGGCCGAGGAGCAGGTCCTGGCTCTCTTCGACGACCTCATCGATACGGGCGTCGGGACGGTCGGTCTTGTTGACCAGGAGGATCACGGGCAGGTGCGCCTCAAGTGCCTTCCGGAGCACGAAGCGGGTCTGCGGCAGCGGGCCCTCGGAAGCGTCGACGAGGAGCACAACACCGTCGACCATGGACAGGCCGCGCTCGACCTCTCCACCGAAGTCGGCGTGGCCGGGGGTGTCGATGACGTTGATGGTGATGGGGCCGTCAGTGGCGTGGATGCCCTTGTACGAGATCGCCGTGTTCTTGGCGAGGATGGTGATGCCCTTTTCGCGCTCGAGCTCGTTGGAGTCCATCGCACGCTCTTCGGTGTGCGAGTGCTCGGCGAACGAGTTCGTCTGCTGCAGCATCGCGTCGACCAGCGTCGTCTTGCCGTGGTCAACGTGGGCAACGATTGCAACATTCCGGAGGTTATTGCGGGTAGCAATCGCCATAAAAATAGATCCTTACGAAGAATGGATGCCGCGTAAAATCACGTGCGGCGCAGAGTGGATGAGTGGGATCTCTATGGACCCAAGGGTCTATCCTACCGTATTCGGCCCGTCTCGCGTCGGGCGAGTATCGATCGCTCCTATATACAGTGCGTTCCCGGCACCTGAACAGCCGGCAAACGCTCCCCGCCCCCAGACGACGACTGCCCCCCGGCGCAGGCCGGGGGGCAGTCATTTCACACGCGGACCTAGCGGCCGAACTGGAAGTTACCGCCGGGAATGGCGGCCAAAAGCTCCTGCGTGTATGCCTGCTGCGGGTTGTCGAACACGTCGTCAGTCGACGCGGCCTCCACGATCCGGCCCTTCTGCATCACGCACACGTTGTCGGCGACGAGGCGCACCACGGCGAGGTCGTGGGTGATGAACAGGTAGGTCAGGCCCAACTCGGTCTGCAGCTCGGTGAGCAGGTTCAGCACCTGCCCCTGCACGAGAACGTCGAGTGCCGACACGGCCTCGTCGAGCACGAGCACGTCGGGCTTGAGCGCGAGCGCTCGCGCAATGGCGATTCGCTGGCGCTGACCGCCGGAGAGTTCACTCGGGTACCGGAATCGCGACGACCACGGCAGCGAGACCTGGTCGAGGAGTTCCTTGACCCGCTCCTGTCGTTCCTTCGCAGTCCCGACGCCGTGCGCTAGCAGCGGCTCCGCGATGGTGTTGCCCACGCTGTACTGCGGGTCGAGGGAACCGTACGGGTCCTGGAAGACCGGCTGCACGCGGCGGCGGAACTTGAGCAGTTCCTTGCCCTTGAGCCCGGCGACGTCCTGACCGTCGAACTCGATCGAGCCGCTGGTGATGCTCTCCAGCTGCAGCACGAGCTTGGCGACTGTGGACTTGCCCGAGCCGGACTCGCCGACGAGGGCCGTGGTGGTGCCCTTCTGAATGCCGAAGGTGACGCCGTCGACGGCCTTGAGTTCCTCGCTGCGCAGACCCTTCTTGCGGATCCGGTACACCTTGGAGATGTTGTCGATCGAGATCAGGTCCTTCACGGGAGCGAGGCTCTCGCGCTCGGCAGCCCTGGCGACCAGGGTGTCGTCCAGGGAACCGCCGCCGTAGATCCCGGAGTCGCCGACGGACGCGTGCTTGGCCGACTGGATACGCCGAGAAGCCAGGCTCGGTGCCGCAGACACGAGCCGCTGCGTGTACGGGTGCTGCGGGTTCGCCAGGATCTCCTGCGAGGGACCGGACTCGACGATCTTTCCCTTGTACATCACCACGAGCTGTTCGGCGCGCTCCGCGGCCAGGCCCAGGTCGTGCGTGATGAACAACACGCTGGTGCCGTAGTCGCGGGTCAGAGTTCCCAGGTGGTCCAGGATCTGACGCTGCACGGTGACGTCGAGCGCCGAGGTGGGCTCGTCGGCGATGAGCAGCTTCGGCCGGGCGGACAGGCCGATGCCGATCAACACGCGCTGGCGCATGCCGCCGGAGAACTGATGCGGGTACTGCTTGAGTCGGTCCGCAGCGTCGCTGAGTCCGGCTTCCTGCAGCACCTGGATGGTGCGGGCGCGCGCTTCCTTGCCCTGAGCGAGTCCGTTGGCCTTGATGGCCTCCTCAACCTGGAAACCGATGTTCCAGACCGGGTTGAGGTTGGACATCGGGTCCTGGGGCACGTAACCGATCAGGTTTCCGCGCACCGCCTGGATGTCTTTGGGGCTGAGCTTGGTGAGGTCACGGCCCTCGAAGAGCACCTGGCCGCCGGTGATCTTGCCCGCGCCGGGGAGCAGGTCGATGATCGCCTGCGCCGTGGTGGTCTTGCCGGAGCCCGACTCCCCGACGATGGCGAGCGTCTGGCCGGAGTACAGGGTGATGTCCACGCCGCGCACGGCAGGAACGAGGCCGCGCTGGGTCTGGAAACCAACCTCGAGGTTGCGAATCTGCAGCAGGGGCTGCTCGTCGCTCTCGACGCCCCCTGGGTTGGTGTCTGTCAGTGTCTGGCTCATCGAAGCGCCCTCGCCTTCGGGTCAAGCGCGTCGCGCAGAATGTCGCCGAGCATCAGGAACGCGAGCACCGTGATGGACAGGGCGGCCGCGGGGTACAGGAGCACCTGCGGGTTGGTAACAAGGGATGTCTGGGCCTGGCTGATGTCATTACCCCAAGACATAACGCTGGTCGGCAGGCCGATGCCCAGGAACGACAGGGTGGATTCGGCGACGATGAACGTGCCGAGTGACACCGTGGCGATCACGATGACCGGGGCGATCGAGTTGGGGATCACGTGGCGCAGCAGAATCCGGAACTTCGACACACCGAGAGCTGTCGAGGCCATCACGTAGTCGGAGTTCGTGGCCGACAGCACCGCACCGCGCATGATGCGGGCGATCTGGGGCCAGGCGAAGATCGACAGCACGAAGGCCACCGAGGTGGGCGTCGCGGCCGGAAGCACCGACATCAGCACGATGGCGCCGAGGATGGTGGGGATGGCGAAGAAGATGTCGCCGACGCGGGAGACGATTGCGTCGAGCCAGCCGCCGTAGTATCCCGCGAGGGAGCCGAGGATGACTCCCATGAGGGTGACGAGTCCGGTGGCCAGGAGGCCGACGGTGACCGAGGCCCGGGTGCCGAAGATGGTGCGCGCGTACACGTCGCAGCCTTGCCGGGTGAACCCGAACGGGTGACCGGCTTCTGGTCCGCCGTTGCTGTTCGCCAGCTGGCAGTCGAGGTTTGGCGACACCGAGGTGAACAGTCCGGGGAACAGTGCGACAAGGGCGATGATCAGGATCAGCACTGAGGAGATCCAGAACATCGGCCGGCGGCGCATCGAGTCCCAGGCATCCGCCCAGGTGCTGCGAGCCTTCTGCGACTCGTCGAGACGGTCAATCGGGGCTACCGGGGTGTCTTCCAGCTCCGCGACGAAGTGGGCCTGGCCACTCTTATTTGGCATAACGAATCCTTGGGTCCAGAGCTGCGTACAGCAGGTCGACGAGCAGGTTGGCGAGCACGAAGATGACCACCATGACGGCGATGAACGACACCACTGTGGTGCTCTCGCCGAGGACGATCGCCTTGTACACGGTGCCACCGACGCCGTTGATGTTGAAGATTCCCTCGGTGATGATCGCGCCGACCATGAGCGAACCGAGGTCGACACCCAGGAACGTCACGACGGGAACGAGGGAGTTGCGCAGCACGTGCACCGTGACCACGCGGCGCCTGGAGAGGCCCTTCGCGGTGGCGGTGCGAACGAAGTCGGCGTTGAGGTTGTCGGCGACGCTGGCGCGGGTGAGGCGCACGATATAGGCGAAGGACACACTGGCCAGAACCAGGGCGGGGAGGATGAGTTCGCCCCACGGAGCCTCACTGCTCACTGTGGTTCTGAACCAACCTAATTGCACGCCGAAAATGAGCCTGAACAGGAAGCCGAGTACGAAGGTCGGCACGCTGATCAGGAGCAGGCTCACCACGAGGGCGCTGGCGTCGAACCACTTGCCCTTGCGCAGGCCCGCGACGAGTCCGACGAGGATCCCGGCGAAGGCTTCGAAGACGAGGGCCAACATGGCCAGGCGGAAGGTGATCGGGAATGCCCCGGCCATCACATCGCTGACCGGTCGCCCGGAGTAGGTGGTGCCCAGGTCGCCCTGGAAGAAGTTGCCGATGTAGATCAGGTACTGCTGCAGCAGCGGCTTGTCCAGGTTGTACTGGGCCCGGATCTGTTCGATCACGCCGGGTGCCGGCGGACGGTCGCCGTACAGCGCAGCGATCGGGTCACCCGGTAGGGAGAAGACCATGAAATAGATCAAGAATGTCGCCCCGAAGAAGACGGGGATCATTTGGAGGACGCGCCTGCCTGTGTACCACAGCATCAGGTGAGCTCCGAGAATCTTTTATGCATGAGGATCGCAATCACTGAATGAGTCTAGTCAGTGCAATGTCCGGGGCTTGACGCCCCGGACATTGCACTGCGGGTGGAACTAGGAATTAACCCTTGGTGATCTGGTAGTAAAGCGGGACGGAATCCCAGCCGAACACCACGTCGCTGACGGTGTCAGCCCAAACGCCGTTGACGTTGGAGTACCACAGCGGGATGGACGGCAGGTCCTTCAGCAGAACCTCCTGTGCAGCCTGGTACTTGGCGGTGGCGTCCTCGACGGTTTCTGCCGCGGCGCCTTCCTTGAGGAGACCGTCGAACTCTTCGCTCGAGTAGTCCTCGTAGTTCGAGCCGGCACCGGTCTGGTACAGCGGAGCGAGGAAGTTGTACATCGACGGGTAGTCGCCCTGCCAGCCGGCACGGGTTCCACCGGTCAGTGCGTCGTTCGAGCGGTCTTCGAGTGCTGCGGCGAACGTCGGGTACGGCTTGCCGGTCGCGGAGATCCCCAGCGTGTTGACGACGCTGTTGATCACGGCGTCGACCCAGGCCTGGTGGCCACCGTCAGAGTTGTACGCGATGTCGAACGTGGAGTCGCCGAACGGTGCGATGGCGTCAGCCTTGGCCCACAGCTTGACGGCCTCTTCCGGGTTGTATTCGAGAACTTCGGCGCCTTCGAGCTGGTCGGAGTAGCCGTCGATGACGGGAGAGGTGAAGTCGGTTGCCGGGGTACGGGTGCCCTGGAAGATGACGTCGGTGATTTCCTCGCGGTTGATCGACATCGAGATCGCTGCACGACGCAGCTTGCCCTCTTCGCCGCTCCAGTGCTCGAGGTAGTACGGCATGTTGAAGCCCTGGAAGATGGCTGCAGCCTGGTTCACCGAACGCTCGCCGAATTCGGCCTCGTAGGTTTCGAACGCGGAGTCCGGAACAGCGTCCAGCACGTCGAGGTTGCCGCCCTGTACGTCCGCGTACGCGGCGTCCTGGGTGGAGTAGAACTTGATCTCGAGTCCACCGTTGACGGGCTTGCGCACGCCTTCGTAACCGGGGTTGGTCACGAGGCTGATCTTCTCCTCGTGAACCCAGGCACCCTCGCCATCGAGCATGTACGGGCCGTTGCCGATCGGGTTTTCACCGAAGGCGGCCATGTCGTCGTACGCGGCGGACGGCAGCGGCATGAAGGCCGTGTAGCCGAGGCGCAGCGGCCAGTCGGCCTCGGGCGAAGCGAGCTCAACCGTGAAGGTCGTGTCGTCGACGACCTTCAGGCCGGTCAGTTCGGAGTCAACCTCGTAGTCGAAGCCCACGATGTCGTCGAAGAAGTAGGAGGCGCTCTGGGCGTTGCTGAAGAGCGCGCCGTAGTTCCAGGCATCCACGAAGGACGAAGCCGTGACGGGTTCGTCGTTGGTGAAGGTCCAGCCCTCTTCCAGCGTGACGGTCCAGTTGGTAGCGTCGTCAGACTCGATCGACTTGGCGACCTCGTTCTCGATCTCGCCGTCAGCGTTGTACGAGACCAGGCCCGCGAAGATCGACGTGGCGATCTTGCCGCCGCCGGTCTCGGTGGTGTTGGTCGGGATCAACGGGTTCTGCGGCTCGCTGCCATTGGTGCTGACAACTGCGGACGCGTCGCCGGCCGAAGTGGCCTCTTCGTCGTTGGATGTCGCGCAACCCGAAAGCGCCAGAGCGCTCACCGAAATGAGCGCGAGGGCGCTGAGGCCCATGCGGGATCTCTTCAAAATTCCTCCTGTGCAAAGGTGAAGGCGCCGCCGTGGCCGAAGCCCGTAGCAGCGCGCTAGTTATCAAAACCCTAGGTACGTCAGGCGCCGGGAGCAAAACCTCACGGTAAACGTTACACAGCAGTAATGAAAGACGCACGATTCTTGCGCTTCACGCCGATTTCGCGGTTTTTTCTGCGAATCCCGCGAGGATCTCTCACGAAGCTTGGGACCAAGGTCCCCCCGACGCATGCAAGCGTTTTCAAATCCCACCGCGTAAGGATCAATTGGCCCGAAAACACGCGCGCGAGCACCGAGGGCGCAAAATAGAGGAATGCCGACCACCCCGCCCGAACAGCCCGCCACGCTCATCTTCGACGGCGACTGTGGGTTCTGCACCACCGCGGTGCTGTGGCTCCAGCGCACGCTGCCCCGGGTGCCGGCCACCGCGCCGTTCCAGTGGACCGACCTCGCTGCCTTCGGTCTCACCGAGCAGCAGGCCAGGAGCCGAGTGTGGTTCGTCGCGGGGGGCCGGCACTACGGCGGCGCTGCCGCGGTGGCAGCGTTGTTGCGTGGCCAGCCGGTTGCCGCACTGCGGGTGCTCGGTTGGCTCGCCACGGTGCCGCCGTGGTCGTGGGCGGCCGCGGCCGGTTACAGCCTCGTGGCCCGCTACCGCTATCGGTTGCCGGGAGGCACCCCGGCGTGCCGGATGCCGAGCGCGACATGAGCGACTACCCCTCCGACCCGGCTGATCCCCCGGCCCCCTCCGCGCAAACCCGCTCCCCCTCGGCGGCCGCCGATACTCCGGCGTTATCGAGGGTGCAGCTGAAGTGGGAGATCGCGATCGTGCTCGGGCTCTCGCTCGGTGCCTCCGCCGTGTACTCGATAGTGTCGATCATTTCCCGGCTCACGGCCGAGGTCGCGCTCAGCGATCAGTCGGCGACCATCAACGGGTCGCAGTCGACGCGCGAGTGGCTGGACTTCACCTACCAATTCCTCGGCATCGTCTTCACGTTGTTCCCGGTGGCCCTGGTGCTCTACCTGCTCTGGCGGCCCGGGCAGAGTGGGTTCCGTCGGCTCGGGGTGGATTTCACCGAGCCGCGCCGGGATCTGCTCCGCGGCGGCGGCCTTCTGCTGCTGATCGGCATCCCGGGACTCGGGCTCTACCTGGCCGGCCGCGCGCTGGGTTTCACGGTGGCCGTGGTGCCCTCACCGCTGGACACCTTCTGGTGGACGATCCCGATCCTGATCTTCTCGGCGATACGGAGCGCACTGAGCGAAGAGCTCATTGTGGTGGGCTACCTATTCACCCGGCTGCGCGAGCTGGGTTGGAGCGCCTGGACCATCATCATGTCGGCAGCTCTGCTGCGCGGCAGCTACCACCTCTATCAGGGCATCGGGCCGTTCGTTGGCAATGCCCTGATGGGAGTGGTATTCGGTTGGTGCTACCTGCGCTGGGGCCGGGTGATGCCCCTGGTGATCGCGCACTGGGTGCTCGACATCGTCTCCTTCGTCGGCTACCCACTCGCCCTGCTCTGGTGGCCTGCGCTCCTCGCCCCCACCTCCTAGTCCCGCGGCCGGGGTTACTCGAACGCCTCGGGCGGCGGGCAGGCGCAGACCAGGTTGCGGTCGCCGTAAGCGTTGTCGATGCGACGCACCGGCGCCCAGTACTTGTTGCGGATCAGGGTGCGCACCGGGTAGACCGCGGTTTCGCGGTCGTACGGATGCGTCCACTCCCCTTCGATCACCGACTGGGCGGTGTGCGGGGCGTTCCGCAGCGGGTTGTCGTCGGCCGGCCAGGTGCCGGCGGCGACGGCATCCGCCTCGGCCTTGATGCCGATCATGGCCTCGATGAACCTGTCGATCTCGCCGAGGTCCTCGCTCTCGGTGGGCTCCACCATCAGGGTGCCCGCGACCGGGAAGCTCATCGTGGGCGCGTGGAAACCGTAGTCGACGAGGCGCTTGGCCACGTCGTCGACGGTGACCCCGGTGGCCGCGGTGAGCGGGCGGAGGTCCAGGATGCACTCGTGCGCGACCAAACCGTTGTCGCCGGCGTAGAGCACCGGGTAGTGGCCGCTGAGCTGCTTGGCCACGTAATTCGCGGCGAGCACCGCGGCACCGGTGGCCTGCTTGAGCCCGTCGGCGCCCATCATCCGCACGTAGGCCCACGAGATGGGCAGGATGCTCGGGCTGCCGTAGGGCGCGGCCGAGACGGGTCCGCCACCGTGGACGACGGTTTCGGTACCGGTGCTGCCGAGCAGGTAGTGCTCATCGTCCTGCGCGAGCGGGTGCCCGGGCAGGAACGGGGCCAGGTGCGCCTTGGCCGCGACAGGTCCGACGCCGGGTCCTCCCCCGCCGTGCGGGATGCAAAAGGTCTTGTGCAGGTTCAGGTGCGACACATCGCCGCCGAAGTCGCCGAAGCGAGCGAAGCCGAGCAGCGCGTTGAGGTTGGCGCCGTCCACATAGACCTGGCCGCCGGCGGCGTGCACGGCGGCGCAGATCGTGCCGACCTCGTGCTCGTACACGCCGTGAGTGGAGGGGTAGGTGATCATCAGCGCGGCGAGGGTCTCGGCGTGCAGGGCGATCTTGGCATTCAGGTCGTCGAGGTCCACGTTGCCAAGCTCGTCGCAGGCCACGACGACGACGCGCATGCCGGCGAGGACCGCGGAGGCGGCGTTGGTGCCGTGGGCACTGGACGGGATCAAGCAGACCGTGCGGTCCACGTCGCCGTTGGCGAGGTGAAAACCGCGGATGGCGAGGAGTCCTGCGAGTTCGCCCTGGCTGCCGGCGTTCGGCTGCAGCGACACGGTGTCGTAGCCGGTGACGTCGGTGAGCCAGGTTTCGAGCTGGCGGATGAGTTCGAGGTAGCCCTCGACGTCGGCGCGCGGAGCGAACGGGTGCAGTCCGCCGAACTCGGGCCAGGTGACGGCCTCCATCTCGGTGGCGGCGTTGAGCTTCATAGTGCAGGAGCCCAGCGGGATCATGCCGCGGTCCAGTGCGTAGTCGTAGTCGGCGAGGCGCTTGAGGTAACGCATCATGCTCGTCTCCGAGCGGTGCGTGTTGAACACGGCGTGGGTGAGGTAGTCGCTGGTGCGGGCCAGGTCGTCGCGCAGCCGGCTGTTGGAGTTCGCGACGAAGGCGAAGTTGCGCGATTCCGGGCCCCCGAAGGCCTGGGCGACCCGGTGGATGTCGGTGTGTGTGGTGGTCTCGTCGACGGAGACGCCGACGGTGTCCTGGTCCACCAGCCACAGGTTGACGCCGAGGTCCCGCGCGTTGTCCACCACGGCCTGGGCCCAGCCGGGCACGCGGGCCTGCAGGGTGTCGAAGAAGTCGGCGTGAACCAGCTCGATGTCGAGGTCCTCGAGGTAGCCGGCGAGCCGGTCCGCGTGCCAGGCCACGGCGCCTGCGATCTTTTTGAGGCCATCCGGCCCGTGGTACACCGCGTACATACCGGCCATGACGGCCAGCAGCACCTGAGCGGTGCAGATGTTCGAGGTGGCCTTGTCACGACGGATGTGCTGCTCGCGCACCTGCAGCGACAGCCTGTAAGCGGGGTGGCCGGCGGCGTCGACGCTCACGCCCACGAGGCGACCGGGCATCTGGCGCTCCAGGCCCTTGCGCACGGCGAGGTAGCCGGCGTGCGGTCCGCCGAAGCCCATCGGCACGCCGAAGCGCTGGCTGGTGCCCACGGCCACGTCGGCGCCGAGTTCGCCGGGTGAAACGATCAGAGCGAGCGCGAGCAGGTCGGCGGCGACAATGGCCAGGGCCTTGTTCTCGTGCGCGAGTGCGATCACGCCGGCGGGGTTCCAGACGCGGCCGGAGGCTCCCGGGTACTGCACGAAGATGCCGAAGTAGTCGCCGAGGTCCTCGGCGGTGGTGTTCTCGTCCAGGGGTAGCACGGTCAGTTCGATGCCGAGCGCGTGCGCGCGGTTGCCGAGCAGCGCGTGGGTCTGGGGCAGCGCATCCGCGTCGACGATGAACCGGTTCGACGGCGACTTGGAGGCGCGGCGGGCCAGCAGCATGCCCTCGACCACGGCGGTGGATTCGTCGAGCATCGACCCGTTGGCGGTGGCCATGCCGGTGAGATCGGCGACCATGGTCTGGAAGTTGATGATGGCCTCTAGGCGGCCCTGGCTGATTTCCGGCTGGTATGGCGTGTACGCGGTGTACCAGCTCGGGTTCTCCAGCACGTTGCGCTTGATCACGGCGGGCGTGATCGTGTCGTAATAGCCAAGCCCGATCATCGAGCGCTTCACGGTGTTCTTGTCGGCCAAGCCGCGCAGCTCCTGGATGGCCTCTCGCTCGGTCGCAGCCGGCGGCAGGGTGCTGTCGCCGCGGGTGCGGAACTGCTCGACCTGGATGGAGGCCGGAACGGCCGCGTTGACGAGCGATTCGACGCTGTCGTGGCCGAGGACGGCCAGCATGCGGGACTGCGCGTCGGCATCCGTGCCGATGTGACGCTGGGTGAAGGGCTGCGACATGTGGGGAAGGCTCTTTCCGGGGTCTGGTTCGGTGGTGCCTATTCGCCGGTGATGGCGGTGTATTCGGCGTAGCTGAGCAGCGCCGGGAGGGTCTCGAAGGTGATCTTGATGAGCCAGCCCTCGCCGAGCGGGTCGCTGTTGACGAGTTCGGGGCTGTCGACGACGGCGTCGTTGATCTCGGCGACGGTGCCGTCGATGGGGGCGAAGAGTTCACCCACCGACTTGGTCGACTCGATCTCGCCGACGACGGTGCCCGCGGCGAGGGCGCTGCCCACCTCGGGGAGTTCCACGAAGACCACGTCACCGAGCTTGTCGGCGGCGTAGGCGGTGATGCCGACGGTGGCGGTGTCGCCGTCGACGAGCACCCACTCGTGCTCGGCGGTGTACTGCAGTTCGGTCTTGTCTGCCATGGGGTTCCTCTCAAGGGGATGATCACGGGGTTGATCAGTACGGGGTTGATCAGTGCGGGGCGATGCGCGCTGTGGCGACATCGGGTGAGCGGATGCCCGAAGCCGGGCCATCCGCGTGGAGTGCGCTACTTGCGGCGCTTGTAGAACGGCAGAGCGATGACCGTGGCCGGCGCGCGGGTGCCGCGGACGTCGATGAACACCTCGGTGTCTAGTCGGGCCAGCGTCGGCGGCAGGTAGGCCATGGCGATCGGGTAGCCGAGCGTGGGCGACAGCGCGCCACTCGTGATGACACCCTCCGCTTCGGTGGCGTCGGTGCTGCGGAAGATCCGGTAGCCGGCGCGGCCGGCACGCTTGCCGGCCGAGACCAGGCCGACGAGTACGGGCGCATCGCCGGACGGACCCTCTTCGCTGGCGGTGCGACCCACGAAGTCGGTCGGCTTGGCGAGGTTGACGACCCGGCCCAGGCCCGCCTGGGCGGGGTACGTCGAAGTGGTCAGCTCGTGGCCGTAGAGCGGCATGCCGGCTTCGAGGCGCAGGGTGTCGCGGCTGGCGAGCCCGGCCGGAACCAGGTCGTGCGGCACGCCGGCGACGACGATGGCGTCCCAGAGGGCGAGGGCGGCGACGCCCGGCAGGTAGATCTCGAAGCCGTCCTCGCCGGTGTAGCCGGTGCGGGCGATGAGCACCGGCGTGCCCGCGAACGTGGCCGTGAGGGCGCGATAGTAGCGGAGGCCCGTGAGGTCGCCGTCGATGGTGAGCCCGGCGGTGGACTGCACGATGGCGAGGGCGTTGGGGCCCTGCACGGCGATGAGGGCGGTGTCGTCGCTCTCATCCGTGACGGCGACGTCAAAACGCGCGGCACGCGCGGTGAGTGCGTCCAAGGCCTGGTCGTGGTTGCCGGCGTTGGCGACCACGAGGAAGTCGGTCTCGCCGGTGCGGTAGAGGACGAGGTCGTCGATGATACCGCCGCGTGAGTTGAGGAGCAGGCTGTATTTGGCCTGCATAAGGTCGATGACCGAGAGCTGACCGGCCAGGGCGTGGTCGAGGAACTCGCCGGCCTGCGGGCCGCTGACCCGGATCTCGGCCATGTGCGACAGGTCGAAGAGTCCGGCGGTCTTGCGTACTGCGTGGTGCTCGGCGAGGTCGCTGGAGTAGCGCACGGGCATCTGCCAGCCGGCGAAGTCGGTGAAGCTGGCGCCGGCGGCGACGTGGGCGGCGTGCAGTGGCGAGAAGCGTTCGGTCGCGGCGGCGGCGTTCGAGGAGGGCTCGTTCGAGGAGGAGGTGGGGTCAGGGCTGGCCGAGGTCATGAGTTCTCCGGTTCGTCGCCGGGCAGATGCCGGACGAGTTGCTCCGGGGCTCGTTCGAACCCCGTTGGGAACTCCCCCTCTGTCGTCTGGCCTGAGAGCTTCACCGGCGCGTGCGCCGGCTTTCACCGTGGGCGGGACTTGGCAGTTCTGACCGGATCCCGCTGACGCGAGGCCCGGACGCGCTGTGCTCGTCCGCTTTTCAGAGTGGCCCGTTCGATGCGGTACGAGTACCTGAGAGATTGTCGGGGAGGATTGCTCCTTCGGTGTTCGCTCGTCTCTACGACGTCGAACTCTCCCGCATCGACCGTGTGGCCCGATTTTCAGTTGATTGTCCTGCGGATGAAGTCTATCCGACCAGCGCGCCCCGCGAACTGTGAGCTTTGCCCCAGAATTCGGCGGAGTCTGGGGCTTTTCTCACGGTTCGCGGAGCCCGTCGGCCGGGTGCGTGGCGCACTCGGTGCGGTGTCGGTGGTAGGTGAGACGATCTCAGTATGAGTATCGCTGACGAGGTACTACCGCCCGCTCCGGACGATGACGACTACTCTCCGGAGCCCACCCTGGACGACCGTGTCCAGGCCGATCTGGTCCGGCACACCGAACGGATCGCGGCCGATGACCGCGTCATCGCCCGGGCCCAGGCCCGCCGGATCGAGCACCTGCTGGACCTGCAGGACTGGAGCGAATAACCCCAGGTCGCCTCCCGGTTGCACGGCAACCCGGCGAACATCCGCCTCGCCGACGACAATGCGACCCGCCTGACCGAGGACCAGGCCCGCGCCGCCGCGTACAACCGGTGGGACGACCGGGAGGTCGCCCGGCGCACCATCGTGAGCGAGACGGCGTGCCTGACCCGGGTGGCCGAGCGCACCATCGACCGGCAACTGGACGAAGCCCGGTTCCTCAGCTCCTACGCACCGGCGACGTTCGCGACGTTCTCGAGAGGGGAGATCAGCTACCGACACGCCACCACCCTGCTCGGCCAGCTGCTCACCCTGCCCGACGGGGGCCAGGCGGCGTTCGAAGAGAAGGTGCTGCCCGAGGCGAAACGCCTGCCGGTGGGCCGGTTCCGTGACAAGGCGCGCCGATTGCGGGAGCGACTGCACCCGGAATCGATCGTGACCCGGCACCGGAACGCGCTGGCCGACCGGCGTTCGTACTGGGAGGCCGCCCCGGACGGGATGGCCTGGTTGCACTGGTACGGCACCGCCCACGACACCAAGGCCGCCTACGACCGCATCAACGGCATGGCCGTGCAACTCACGCACCTCGGCGACCCGACCCCGTCCGACCAGACCGATGGCGCCAGCAGCAGCGGCGGCAGCGCAGTAACGGGTCACAGCGGCGCAGCCTTCGGCCGCGCACAGGACACGGCCGAGGACTCCCCGACTCGCACCCTCGACCAGCTCCGCGCCGATATCACCGCCGCCCTGCTGCTGGACGGCATCACGCCCGACGGGATGGGCGCCGGCATCCGCGGCACGGTCATGGTCACCGTGCCCGTGCTCACCCTGCTGGGCTTGGACGAGGAACCCGGCACCCTCGAAGGGTACGGGCCCATCTCCCCCGAGGTCGCAAGGGAGATCGCCGGGCACGCACCGAGCTTCACCCGGCTGCTGACCCACCCGGAAACCGGGGTGGTGCTCTCACTGGGCAAAACCCAGCACAAGAACACCAAGGCCATGAAAAAGTACCTGCGGGTCCGCGACGAAACCTGCCGGTTCCCGGGCTGCTCCCGCCCCGCGGTGACCAGCGACGTCGACCACACCGCCCCCTGGGCCGGCGGCGGCAACACCGACTGCGACAACCTCGCCCACCTCTGCGAACCCCACCACCGACTCAAACACCTCAGCCAGTGGCGAGTCACCCAGGAACCCGGCGGGATCCTGCACTGGACTTCCCCCGGGAAACGCAGCTACCGCACCGACCCGGCCAACCCGATCGGCCCACCCCGACCACAGCCGCCGGTCGTGGGGCCCGAAACCCGGAAGCGGCCCGCCGACGACACCTACCTGATGCCCCGGCAGCGGCCGAGTCGGAAGCCGACCCCGCCGGTGCCCGAGAACCCGCCGTTCTAGAAGCTGGAGGAGCAGCCAACGAGGCTACAGGAGCAGCTTGAAACCCACGTGGGAGGAGGCGAAGCCGAGGCGCTCGTAGAAGCGGTGAGCGTCGAGACGGGAGGCGTCGGAGGTGAGCTGTACCAGCCGACATCCGCGTCCGCGCCCGTACTCAACCGCCCAGGTCAGCATCTCGCTGCCGAGGCCGTTGCCGCGCAGGGCGGCGCTCACGCGCACCGCCTCGATCTGCAACCGAGTCGCCCCGGACCGGGCGAGCCCGGGCAGCACCGTGAGCTGTTGAGTGGCCACCACCTTCCCGGCGGGATCGTCGACGACAACGAGCAGTTGGTCTGCCGCTTCGTCGATCGCGGTGAAGGCAGCCAGGTAGGGCGCCAGATCCTGCGCCGCGGTGGATTCCTCAGCGGATCGCAGGTGGTCGTCGGCGAGCAGGCCGATGATCGCGGGCACGTCCTCAGCGAGCGCCCGTCGCAGGGTGAATGGTCCGCCGGGTAGGTCGAAAACTGCCTCAGTCATCCATCCAGCATGCCAGTGCACGTTTGTCTGCGCGGGCCCGAAATGCCGCACGCCCGGACCGCCGCCGCCCACGACAGGTGGGCGGTGGCGATCCGGGCGTGTGTGCCGATGCCTTGGCCGGTTAGTAGCTGTTCGAGAAGACCGGAGCGCCGTCGACCATCTTCACGGTCCCATTGACCGAGAAATTCATGGTTGCCGTTTCCGGCGACGCCTGGCCCCGATAGTCAGTGTTCGTGTAGGTCACGGTCGCCGAGCCGCGATCTTCCGTGGCGAGGTACCACTCGTTCTTGTACGAGCTGCCCAACGACGTCACGGCCGGCTCGTCGATGGTCCAGACGACATCGGTGATAGTGCCGTAATCGAACACATAAATCGGGCAGTCGTCGGCATTCAGCACCTTCTGCGCCACGCAGCCGGCGAGATATTCCGCCACCTGCTCATCAATGGACGAGGTAAACTTCGCCGTCGGTTCGAGCTTCAACTGCGCACTACCTGATGAAACAACCATTCCGACCTGGACCGTCTGCGGCTCGGCTGCAAGCCACTCGGCGTCCCCTGCGCTGCCGATGACATAATCTCCGGCGAAAGCGAGAACCTCCAGATAACCGGACTCCTGGACTTCACTGGTCAGCTCGATGACGGTGCCGTTGACATCGACCGATTCGATACCCGGCGCGACGGAGACCGACACCGTCGGCAGCCAGACCGGGTCCAGGGTCCAGTTATCGAAGAACAGGGCCGTCTTCCCGGACTTCGTCAACGTGTAGCTCGCATCCTCCTTGACCCCGTCCAGATCGACGTCGGCAGTCACCGTGGCGGTATCGCCTGTGGTGCTGACATCGGTGATCGTGAATCCGCTGATCCGGCCCTCGGTCGCCTTGAGCACCTTGTCGGTGAGCAGCACCCCCTGCTCCCCGGAGCCGTCGACATCACCGATCGCCACGGCAGCCGATGCGTCACCGGCCACGAGCGCGTCGAGGTAGCTTTCCACCTGGTTCTGCGGGCTGTAGACCATCTGATTGACGATCGAAACGGCGATGGATGCGCCGAGCACGACGACGACACCGGCCCCGACGGCGCCGAGCACAATCCGCACCCGACGCTTCTTCTCCGGGGTCATCGGCACGGTCGCGGCAACACCATCATGCTGGGGCAGGACCACGGCGGGCTCCCCAGAGCCGACGGGCTCTCCGGTTGCGCCGGGAGCGGCGCTGGCGACGGGAACCTTGGTCGGCTCCGGCAGCACATACGTACCGGGCACCGCGAACGGCACGCCGACCAGTCCGGTGATCCTGGCCGACCGGGTGAGGACGGTGGCGGGGAGGAGCTGCACCAGGGTCGGGGCCGCGAAGACCGCGACGACCTCGACGAGGGCACCCAGCGCGGCGAAGACGATGAATGTCCACGCGGCCAGCCCGACGACGCCGGAGGCAGCAGCAGCCCCTTCGATCAGGGAACCGGCACCCGCGAGAAGGCCGTCGAGGCTCTCGCCTGCGCTGGCCGTGTCGACGCTCGTCCAGCCGGCGATGGCACCCACAATCGAGATGACGATGCCCGCGACAGCGAACGACACCACCGTGGTCACCCACGACATGGCCGCAGACAACCTCAGCTGCCCGCGACGAAGACGCAGCACGGTACCCGTGACCAGGATGAGCAGAAGGTTGGCCACCAGGATCAGCACAGTGGCCCAGGCGGGCAGCTCAGCGGGCATCCAGAAGCTGTTCGACGAACCGGTCAGCCCACCCAGGGCGGCCAAAGAACCACCGAACGTGAGCGGTGCTAAGTTCACGAAGCCGAGGCCGTCGACCACAGCGGTCGGAAGCCAGAAGAACGCCGTCAGGAGAGCGTTGACGCCGCCGTTGACCACGGACCAGACCAGCAGTCCTGCGGTGACCAGAACGGCGAGCACACCGAGGTGCAGCCCGACGACCGGCAGCGTCGACCGCACGGATGCGAACACGGTGGTGGCGGCCGGTGCCACGATGGCAGGCGTGATGCCGGCGGCCCCGCGGGCCACCCGGGCCCGGGCGACATACGAGGCGAGGGTGCCCAGAACCACAGCGCCCAGGAATGCCGTGAATGACGCCGACGTCGCGGTCCCGGTTGCGGTCGTGAATCCCAAGTAGCTTTCGGAACCGTCACCGAGCACATAGGTCAGCGGTGTGACGGCCGCGACGATGACGACAAGAATCGCCAGCACCACACCGCTGAGCGCCGACAGCAACCAGCGGATGCCGCGCGTCCGGCTCGGCGCGATCCGTTCGTCCCTGCGGGCCACGAATGCGGTGGCGATGATCAGGAAGGCGGTGACCAGCAGCGGAAGCCAGAGCACGGAGACGGCGGCCGAGATCCCCATCACCGTGGCGCCGATGGTGAGCGTGCCGGCAACGGCCAGGCCAACGATCTGAGCGGGCGCCTGGAAGGCCAGTCCCCAATCGAGGGATGCGTCAGCGGCGGCGACGAACACCAGCAGGGTGAACACCAGCGCCAACAGCCAGGTGGCGGCGTAGACGACTACCGGGGCGATCGCGGCGGCGATGAACCGTTCGGCCGGGATGCCCCGCACCATCGAGGCGACGCGGGTGCCGACGGTCGGTCCGGTCGGCGCCGGTATGGTCGGCAGCGTGGCACCCGGAGTACCGTACGGAGCCGCGACCGGCTCAGCCGGCGCGGGCGGCGCAGCGGCCGGATCTGCAGTCGGTTCTGCTGCCGGTTCTGCAGTCGGTTCTGCTGCCGGTTCTGCTGCCGGTTCTGCTGCAGCGGCCGGCTCAGTTGCCACCGCGCTTTGGTCTGTATTGTCTGTGCCCGTTCCGGAATCGTCTCCGGAATCGGGATTCCCACCCAATTGTGAATTATTCATGCTTCCCCCAGTTATCGTTTCGAAGCGTATCGCAAACAAACAGCTGGCCAGCGGCCAAGTCCGTTCCCCGTGTAACGATCGGAACACCACTCGGCACCGGCACAATGGACCAATGCACATCACGGACGTCACCCCCGCCGATCTCGAGGCCGTGACCACCCTCTGGGAGGAAGCCGGCCTCACCCGCCCGTGGAATCCGCCCGCCACCGACCTCCATCGCGCGCTGGACGGATCGACATCGACTGTGCTCGGTGCCTTTCGCGACGGCAGACTGGTCGGCACCGTGATGGTCGGCCACAATGGCCACCGCGGCTGGGTCTACTACCTGGCCGTCGCCGTGCCCGAGCGCGGCATGGGCCTCGGTCGCCGGCTGATGCAGGCCGCCGAAGCCTGGCTGGTGGAACGCGGCGCCGTCAAGCTGCAGCTCATGGTGCGAGAGAGCAACACCGCCGTCACCGGTTTCTACGACCGGCTCGGCTATGCGGATGCCCACGTGCGCGTTGTCGCGAAACGGCTCGACTGATCTCACTCCCCGGCAGCCGGGGTGCTTGGTTTTCCACCGGGAGCGTGATTCGCTGGGGTCATGTCGAATCAGGGGAGCTCACCCGACGAGCCCGTCGGCGCCACCGGCCTGCCGATGTTCCCGCTCGGTTCGGTGCTCTTCCCCTACATGCCGTTGCAGTTGAGGGTGTTCGAGGAGCGCTACCTCATGATGCTGGCGAGCATCCTCGAATCGGAGCCCGCGGAGTTCGGTGTGGTCCTCATCGAACGCGGCCAGGAAGTGGGCGGTGGCGAGCACCCGTTCAGTACCGGGACAGTGGCGCAGGTGCTCGAGCTGGTGGCGCCGGAGGGGTTCGTCGGCCTCGTCGCGCAGGGAGACCGGCGCATCGAGGTGATCGAGTGGCGCCAGGACGCCCCCTACCCGCAGGCCGTGGTGCGGGAGCTGCCCGCCCTGGTCTGGGACGACGCCCTCACCCCGCTGCGGGTGCTCGCCGAGCAGACCGTGCGTCGTACCCTGTCGCTGGCCAGCGAGTTCACCGACGATGCTTGGTCGGCCAACGTCGCCCTGTCCGAGGACCCCGTCGAGGCCGCCTGGCAGCTGGCCGGCATCGCCCCGGTGGGTCCGCTCGACCAGGTCGCCATGTTGCGGTCCACCAGCATGGCCGGCCTGCTTCGGGCGATTTTCGACCACACCGAAGCGGCCGCCGACGCGTACAGGGTGCCCGGCCCCGGTGAGCTGGACGCGGATGACTTGAACACGGATGACCTGGACCCTGACGACCCGAACGCCTGACCCTCGCGAGCGACCGCGGCCGGCTCGTCATCAGTGCGGGCGGTGTACCGTCGCGCGCCGTTGAGCGCTGGAGCATTCCGGGGCAGCATGGGGGCATGCCCTCTCAATCGTCCTCCCCCTCGTTCTCACGGTCCGTCGGCTTCCCGATCCCCCGCCACGACCGCTTCCCCGATGGGTCGGTCAAGGCCAGCGGCTTTGAACTCGACGGCAAACTCCACGGACACTGGGAGTGGTTCCGTCTCGACGGTTCGCTGATGCGTTCCGGGGAGTTCGACCTGGGTCACCAGGTGGGCTTGTGGCGCACCTGGGACCGCACCGGGCGCCTCGTGAAGGAGACCTCGTTCGACCGGTCGACCCCGGGCACCAGCCCCGCGGACCCTGCCACCCGGTGATGACATGGCCGGAAACCGGATCGGCACCGGCACCGGCACCGGCACAATATTCGACGCCGATGTCCTGATCGTGGGCGCCGGGCCCACCGGGCTCGTCCTCGCCCGAGAGCTGCACACCCACGGGGTCACCGCGATGATCGTCGACAGGGCAGCGGATGCAGCGCACGAGTCCCGCGCGCTGGCTATCCAGGCACGCACCCTCGAGGTCCTCGCCCGCAACGGCCTCGCGGACGACCTCGTTAGCGCCGGCAACCCGACCGGGACGCTCCTGCTGCACGGGCGCGGACGCCGCCGCCGCCGCGGCAGCCCGAGCGCTGCGCCCGCTCACGCCGTGTCCCTGTTCGACGAGGCCCTGTGCGACGAGGCACTCGGTGACACGCGCTTCCCGTTCCTGCTGTTCCTCTCTCAGGCCGGCACCGAACGAGTGCTCGTCGACCGCCTGGCCAGCGCGGGCGTCGGCATCCGCCGGGGTCTCACCCTGACGGGCCTGAGCCAGGACGATCACGGGGTCACCTGCACCCTCGACTCCCCCGGCGTGCCGCCTAGGACGGTACGCACCCGCTATGTGGTGGGCTGTGACGGCGCGCACAGCGCGACCCGGCACCTGGCCGGCATCGGTTTCTCCGGTCGAGCCTTCCCGCAGCGCTTCCTCCTCGCCGATCTGGAGGCCGACGGTCTGGAACCCGGCCGGGTGCACGTCTACCTGTCCGGAGCCGGTCCGCTGTTCCTGTTTCCTCTCGGCTCGCCGGCCGGCTGGCGGCTGCTGGTGATGCTACCGCCGGGCAGCCGCACCGGCCCCGTCACCCTGGCCCTCGCGCAGGCGGCCGTCACCCGGTACACCCGGGACACCATCGTGCTGCACCACCCGGTTTGGCTCACCGAATTCACCATCAGCAGTCGGCTCGCCGATACGTTCGCGCGCGGCAGGGTGTTCCTGGCCGGCGATGCGGCTCACATCCACAGCCCGGCCGGCGCCCAGGGCATGAACACCGGCATCCAGGATGCCGTGAACCTCGGCTGGAAACTCGCCCTGGTCTGCCGGGGCGCCGCCGACCCGGCGCTGCTCGGGAGCTACGAGCAGGAACGACTGCCGGTGGCCCGCTCGGTGCTGGCCGGCACCAACCGTGCCTTCACGGTGGCGACCAGCCAGCACCCCGTGCTGCGTGGCCTGCGGGCCGGCCCGGCCGTGCCGGTGGCCGCATTGCTGCTGCGCAGCCGGATGGCACGCCGCACCGGCTTTCGGCTGATCTCCGAACTGGGCATCCACTACCGGCGCAGCTCGCTATCGGTGGACGGGGTCCCCAGCCTCGACCGGGGGCCGCGGCCGGGCGAGAGATTCCCCCAGCCCGGGATGGGCGCGGTGCCGGTGACTTCCGTCAGGACCGCAGCCGCCGGTCACGGCGCGGCACCGGGCCCGCCGGTGTTCCGGATGCTGCTCTGCGGGCCGGCCACTGAGTGGCCCGATGCAAGGGTGCGGGAGTTTCAGGCCCGCTGGGCGCACCTGCTCACCGTGGAACTGACCCCGTCCGCACCGCGATCCCGCTGGTCGGCCGCTCCACGCGCCGCCGCCGTCTCGCGCCGACGATCCGGCCTGGCCCAGTATCTGGTGCGTTGGGACGGCTACGTCGGCTACCGCGCTGACGGCTCCGACCTTGACGGCGCCGAGGCCTACCTCCTGGGGTTCGGTGCTCGACCGCTCCCGCCCTGACCGGGGGCGGGCTCGGCGGGGTCTGCTCCTCGACCGATGAACCAGTAGTAGCCATCGGCGTCCCGCCGCACCAGGTCGCCCGTGAGGTACCAGCCTCCGACGAAGCGTCGCCGGTACCGGGCGTCATCCCGCAGGTAGCCGCGGAACATCGAAGGCCAGTCGGCGCGAAAGGCGAGCTCGCCGATGGCACCCGGTTCGGTGACCAACACCACCCCGCCGTCGTCCCCGCGCACGAACCGCCCGTCGGCGTCGGTGAGCAGCACGGCGGCCTGCACCCCGGGTAGCGGCCGGCCGAGCGCGCCGGGCCGAATCGGACTGCCCGGGAAATTCGCGAGCATGATGCCACCGGTCTCGGTCTGCCGCCAGGTATCGTGCACCGGCCGCCCGAACGTCTCCTGGGCCCAGGCGAAGACCTCGGCATCGAGCGGTTCACCACCGCTGGCCACGTGGCGCAACGCCCTGAGATCATGGGCGGCCGCGAGCGCGGGGCCGGCCGCCATGAGCATCCGGAGCACTGACGGTGTGGTGTACCAGACCGTCACCCGCTGGTCGGCGAGCACACTGTAGGTGCGCTCGGCGTCGGGCTCTCCCTCCACGATCAAGACTGTCGCCCCGTGGACCAACGGCGTGATCACGCCATGCGAATTGCCGCTGACCCAGCCGGGGTCCGCAGTGCTCCAATAGACGTCCTTCGGGTGCAGGCCGAGGGCGTAGAGCCCGGCGACATAGAGCGAGGCGACGGCATCATGCACGTGCACCACACCTTTGGGCGGACCCGTCGTGCCGCTGGTGAAGTGGAGCATGGCCATGTCCTCCGACTGCATCGCCATGATGTCGCCGTACGGCGGGGCATCGCGCATCAGCGCGACCAGGTCGACGGTGCCGGGGTCCGGTTCTCCGTCGGCATCGATGAGGAGGACCTGCACCAGCTCGGGCAGTTCTGCCCGCACCGGCGCGACGGTTTCTCGGTACAGCTCGCGGGTGGTCACGAGCGCCCGCCCAGAGCCGCGCTTGAGTCGTTGCCGCCCCTGCTCGGGGTCGAAGCCGGAGAACATCGGGCAGAACACGCTGCCGTTCTTGAGGGTGCCCAAAGCGGCCACGAAGAGTTCGGGTATGCGTCCGCAGAGGGAGAAGACCCTGTCCGCCCGCTCGATTCCCAACCGCTGCAGCACACTGGCGAAGCGTCCGGTTTGTTCGGCGAGCTCGGCGTAGCTGAGCGGGTGAGTGGTGCCGTCGGTGCGCACGAACCGCAGCGCATCGTGTCCGGCGAGCGCTCCGGCAGCGTGGCGGTCCACGGCTTCGTGGGCGATGTTGACACCCCGGCCGTCCGGCAGCCCCGACAGCACCTGTCGCACCCGGTCCCAGCTGAACTCCGCATAGACCTGCCCGTAGTCGACCAGAGTCGACCGCACCACGAAGGACGCGGAGTCTGTGTCAAGCGGGGGCCGCGCCGGCGCGGGGTCTGAGGCGTTTGATCCTGCCGTCATGCCCCCATAGAACTCCTGCTCGGTCGCCCGGCATAGGGGCCGGCCACAGCAACAGGGCGGTCACAGAACCAGGGCGGTCAGCGCAGCAGGGCGAGGACGATCCGCAGCGCCACGACAGCGAGCGTCGCTCCGGCCAGCGCCAGCGCCGCCACGGTGAGGCCCCGACCTCTGGCTCCCGCGGGAATGACCCTGTAGGCCTGCATGGTGAAGTAGAGGCCGACGGCGCCGATGACCAAGGCCGGGACCGGGTACACCACGGCGACGACGAGCCCGAGCAGGGCAACCCAGAAGCCGGGTACCCGGCCGGGCGCCTTCGTCCAGTCCGCCTGGGGGGCGCCCATGGCGAGGAGGCGGTTGCCGTCCATCTTGGCGCGGGGATCGTTCACTGTGGAGCTCCTTCGAGGGTCCGTTGGACCGGTTCGGCCGCGACCACTCATCGCTCCCATTCTCGTGCATCCGATGCGCCGGTGGGCGACAATCAGCCGCGGCGTCGTCCGGCGGCCGCCTCCAGCTCCAGGGGGGTGGCACTCGCCAGCGGAATGTTGAGAAAATCAACCAGGGGCGCCAGCACCCTGAACCGTTCGACGACGGTATCGACGAAGCCGTCCGTGAGGGCAGACTCCCCGGGCAGCTGTGCGAACAGTGCCCAGCTGCGCACGCGAAGCAGGTCGGCGGCCGGATGCTCGGCGGGAAAACCCTTGGGGCCGCGAATGAGCGGCCGGCCGGCCAACGGCTCCGCCAGCCTGGCCAGCGACGCGTCGGCGAGCAGGCTGCGCATCTGGTCATGGTGGTCGAGCAGGTACTCGCGGATCGCGTGCAACTGGGGCGAGCCCGGAGAGTAGGCGCCGGCGGCCACCATCACGCCGTGCACCCCCACCTGCAGGAAGAATCCGGCGCCGCCGGCCTTCTCCAGGCCCTGCCGGGGCCAGTTCGCCGCCAGATGGGTCTTGTACGGGGTCTTGTCGTTTGAGAACCGCACATCGCGGTAGATCCGCAGCATCGCCTTCGGCGCCGGCCGCAGATAGTCGGGCGCGAACCCCGCCAACTGCAGGTTGATCGCCTCGATCACCTCGAGCATCCGGGCCTTCAGCTCAAACTCGTAAACGCCCTTGTGCTCCTCGAACCACTCACGGTTGTTGCGGTGTTCGAGCTCCTCGAGAAAGTCGAACGCCTGCTCGCTGAAATGGGGACCCACCTGCACGCTCCTTCGATCACGTCAGTCCATTGTCTCGCGGCCATCTCCGAGCCCGTTCTTGCGCGGGCCGCCTTGAACGCCCCGGCACACCGGACTAGATTCACTCCATCTACGCCATCTGGCACCTCCGGCCCCACCTCAATCGGCTCCCGAAGGGACAATCATGACCAGCGAACCGGCATCCCCCGACACCATCGTGCTCATCCACGGGCTCTGGATGACGCCCCGAAGCTGGGAACTCTGGGTTCCTTACTACGAGGCCAAGGGCTATCGGGTGATCACCCCCACCTATCCGGGCTTCGAGATCGAGGTCGAGGCCCTGCGCGAGAACCCCGAGATCATCGCGGACCTGACCGTGCCCGAGACCGTCGATCACCTCGCTGCAGTCATCGGCGCGCTCGAGACTCCCCCGATACTCATGGGCCACTCCTTTGGTGGCACCCTCACCCAGCTCCTCACCGCCCGGGGGTTGGGCGCGGCATCCGTCGCCATCAACTCGGCGCCGACGGAGGGAGTGCGGGTCACCCCGCCGTCGCAGATCCGGTCGTTCTTCCCGATCCTCAACAACCCGGCCAACTACCACCGGGCTGTCGGGTACACGGCAGAGCAGTTCCACTACGTCTTCGCCAACACGCTGAGCCGAGAAGACTCCGACGCCGTGTACGAGCGTTACCACATCCCCGCACCGGGCAACTGGGTGTGGGCATATGGGTTGATCGCCAACTTCAAGCCGGGCAAGCAAGAAACCTGGGTGGATTACGCGTTCGACGACCGGGCCCCGCTGCTGTTCATCGCCGGCGGCGCGGACCACATCATGCCCGCGTCGGTGAACAAGTCCAACGCCGACCACTACCGCAAGTCCGCGGCGCTGACCCAGTTCCACGAGTTTCCCGGTCGGTCGCACTGGACCTGCGGGGAACCCGGCTGGGAGGTCGTCGCCGACTACGCGCTGGACTGGGCGGTGACGCACGCCAGCACCGCACACATCCGTCGTGCGGAGCTGGCCTGACGGCTGGCCCTGTTACCTGCCCGCGGATTCCTTCGCGGCGGCCTTCGCGGCCCGTTTGCTCTCGCGCACCCTGGCGAGCGATTCCGGGTCGACGATGTCGGCCACCGACCGCAGCGAGCCGTCCTCGCCGTACGGGGCGGATGCTTCGCGCCAGCCGGCTGCGGTGACGCCGAGCCGTTTGCCGAGCAGCGCCAGGAAAATCTTGGCCTTCTGCTCACCGAAGCCGGGCAGTGCCTTGAGGCGGCGCAGCACCTCGGTGCCGTCGGGGGCGGCCCCGTCGGAACCGGGGGCGGTCCAGATGGCGGCGGCGTCACCGTTCCAGTCTTGGGCGACGACCTCCGCTATCGTCTGCACCCGGGTGGCCATGGAGCCCGGGAAACGGTGCACGGCCGGGGTCTGCTTGAAGATCGCGGCGAATTCATCGGGGTTGTATCCGGCGATCACCGACGGGTCGAGGGTGCCGATCCGGTCCCGGATCTTCGCCGGTCCCGCAAAGGCTGCCTCCATGGCGATCTGCTGATCGAGCAACATGCCGAGCAGGAGCGCGAACGGGTCGTCACTGAGTAGGGCGTCTGCGGCGGTATCGCCGGTGATGTGCAGCGTCATCAGAGCATTCTCGCACCGTCGACACAGATTCGCTGGACGGCCGACTCGGGTTGGCAGCGGCAGATCGCGCTGCCAGCATGGCGAGAGCCGGCGCGAATCCGGCGGACAGGAGCCGTCATGTTCGATATCCCCGCTGGCAGCGTGATGCGCAGTTGGACCGGGTGGATCAGACCGTCCGACCGCGCCTCATACACGGCCTACATGGAACGCACCGGGCTCGCCGATTACAGGTCCACCCGGGGCAATCTCGGCGCCGCGATGGTGTTCCGCGACCTGCGCGACGGTCGGTGCGAGGTGCGCACGATCTCGTTCTGGCGCGCTTACGCCGATATCGTCGCCTTCGCCGGCGAGGACATCGAGCTGGCGGTCTTCTATCCGCAGGACGACTCCTTCCTCATCGATCGCGAACTCACGGTGGCCCACTTCGACGTGGTCTGACTCCGGTTTCGTCGCCGGGCGGGCTCCCGTTTCTGCCGGTTCGGGCCGATCATGGCTGCATGGATGCCGTGGATGCCCTCAGCGAGATCGCCTTCTGGCTGGAACGAGGCCTCGCCCCGACCTTCAAGGTGCAGGCATTCCGACGAGCCGCCTCGCTCATCAGCGACCTCGACCCGGTGGAGCTCGCCGATCGGGTGCACGACGGCCGGCTGCGGGCGATGAAGGGTATCGGCGGCCGCACGGCCGAGGTGATCTCCCAGTCGCTGTACGGCCTGCCCGACTACCTGGACAACCTGCGACGGAGCGGCACAGACCCTGTGGCCACCGGCGGCCGCGAGCTGCTCGCGGTGGTTCGCGGCGACCTGCACACGCACAGTGACTGGTCGGACGGCACCACGTCCATCGAACTCATGGTAATCACGGCGCGGATGCTGGGCCGGGAGTACCTGACGCTGACCGACCATTCGCCGAGCCTCACGGTCGCGCACGGCCTGACCGCGGACCGGCTGATGCAGCAGCTCGGTGTGGTCGCCGACATCAACGCAGACGCGGGATCCTCGCCCGACCCGGTCAGGCTGCTCAGCGGCATCGAGGTCGACATCCTCGAGAACGGCGAGCTCGACCAGGACCCGGCGCTGCTGGCCCGGCTGGATGTCGTCGTCGCCAGCGTGCACTCCAAGCTGCGCGCCGACTCGCTGAGCATGACCCCGCGGATGCTCGCCGGCATCCGCAACCCGCACACCACCGTGCTCGGCCACTGCACCGGTCGTCTCGTGACAGGGTCGCGCGGCACCCGGCCGCCGTCGAGCTTCGACGCCGAGCGGGTGTTCGCCGCGTGCGCCGAGAACGCCGTGGCGGTCGAGATCAACTCCCGGCCGGAACGCCAGGACCCGCCGGACGACCTCATGGCTCAGGCCCTCGCGGCCGGCTGTCTGTTCAGCATCGACAGCGACGCCCATGCCCCCGGGCACCTGGACTTCCTGGCCTACGGCGCCGAACGCGCCGCGGCGAACGGGGTGCCCGCCGAGCGGATCGTCAACACCTGGCCGGTCGAGAAACTGCTGGACTGGTCGCGAGCCACCCGCTGAGCGACCCGCCGGCCAGCGCCCGGTCAGGATGCTTCGCTAGGTTGGAGGTCTGCCACATCGGCTGCCCCGGCAACTCACGAGGAGCTCCATGCCCATCACCGTTCAAGGCGCGATCGCCCGTTCGAAGGGGGCTCCCGTGGAGCTCACCGACATCGTCATCCCCGACCCCGGACCCGGTGAGGTCGTCGTCGACATCGATACCTGCGGAGTCTGTCACACCGACTTCCACTACAAGGAGGGCGGCATCAGCGACGACTTCCCGTTCCTGCTCGGCCACGAGGCCGCCGGCCGGGTGAGCATCATCGGCGCCGGCGTCACCCACGTGGCCGTCGGCGACTTCGTGGTGCTCAACTGGCGGGCCGTCTGCGGCGACTGCCGGGCCTGCAAGCGCGCCGAACCCTGGTACTGCTTCAACACCTTCAACGCCAGCCAGAAGATGACCCTGATCGATGGCACCGAGCTCAGCCCGGCACTGGGTATCGGCGCGTTCGCCGAGAAGACCCTCGTGCACGAACGTCAGTGCACCAAGGTCAACCCGGAGGCCGACCCCGCCGCGGTCGGGCTGCTGGGCTGCGGCATCATGGCCGGCATCGGCGCCGCCATGAACACCGGCAACGTCGCCGCCGGCGATTCCGTGGCCGTGATCGGTTGCGGTGGTGTCGGCGACGCCGCTGTGGTCGGCGCGAAGCTGGCCGGCGCGAGCACCATCATCGCGATCGACCGTGACACCAAGAAGCTGGCCAAGGCCACCGAGTTCGGCGCCACCCACACCATCGACTCCGCCGGGCTCGACGAAGACGGCGTGGTCGCAGCCGTGCAGGCGCTCACCGGCGGCTTCGGCGCCGATGTCGTCATCGACGCCGTCGGTCGCCCGGAGACCTGGCGGCAGGCGTTCTACGCCCGCGACCTTGCCGGCACCGTGGTGTTGGTCGGCGTGCCGACACCGGAGATGATGCTCGAGATCCCCCTTGCCGATGTGTTCGGCCGCGGTGGCTCGCTGAAGTCCTCCTGGTACGGCGATTGCCTGCCGGAGCGGGACTTCCCGATGCTCACCGAGCTCTACCTGCAGGGACGTCTGCCGCTGGCGGAGTTCGTCAGCGAACGCATCCGCATCGATCAGATCGAGGCGGCGTTCGCCAAGATGGCGTCCGGCGACGTGCTGCGTTCGGTGGTGGTGCTCTGATGGGCGCGCGCATCGAGCACCTCGTCACCGAGGGCACCTTCGACCTGGACGGCGGCAGCTGGGCGTTGGAGAACAACGTCTGGATCGTCGGCGATGACACCGAGTGTGTCGTCATCGACGCCGCCCATGACGCCGAGGCGATCCTCGCGGCGGTCGGCGAGCGCCGACTGCTCGGCATCCTGTGCACCCACGCGCACAACGACCACATCGGCGCGGCCGGTGCAGTGGCTGCAGCCACGGACGCACCGGTCTACCTGAATCCGGACGACCGCATGCTCTGGGACGTCGTCTACCCGGATGCCGCGCCGCAGCGAGACCTCGCCGACGGCGACAGCGTGAGCGTGGCCGGCATCGAGCTGCAGGTCATCCACACGCCGGGTCACTCCCCCGGCTCGGTGTGCTTCTACGCGCCCGCGTTCGACACGCTGTTCAGCGGGGACACCCTCTTCCACGGCGGGCCGGGCGCGACCGGACGGTCGTACAGCGACTTCCCGACCATCATCGAGTCGATCACGACGAAGCTGCTGACCCTGCCCGCCCAGACCGTCGTGAACACCGGCCACGGCGAGTCGACCTCGATCGGCGCCGAGGCCCCCGACCTGCCCGACTGGATCGCGCGCGGCCACTGACGGCCCGCGAGTTGCCGCGAAATGCCCCTTGGATGCCTCCTCAGGGGCATTTTTCGGCATCTCGCGGCGAGCAAGCTACTCCGGCCGGTGGGGGTCGGCGCGGCCGCCCTCCGACTCCCGAGCCCGGTGCCCGAAGTACTCGCCTGCGGTCACCGCGCGATACGACGTCGTGACCATCTGCTCGAGCACGTCCAGGTCGACCTTGTCGAGGTTGGTGACATACAGGCAGCTCAGTGCGGCCTTGTGCGGTCCGAGCCGAGCGAGCTCGTCGGTGTAGGCGCCCAGTCCGTCGGGAAAGTAGATCGACATCGACGCCTTGCGTGGTGAGAAGCCCGCCGCGCCCGCGTCGCCCTCCCGCCCGCTCTCGTACTTGTAGTGGTACTGACCGAAGCCGATGATCGACGAGTACCACAGCCGTGCCGGCTCCCCCGTGATGCGCCCGAACATCGTCAGGAGGATCTCGGCATCCCGCCGCCGGGTGGCGCCGGGGACGGCGTCGACGAAGGCGCGCACCTCGTCGTCGGCGGCCTGGTGGTCGGTGCGGTCGGCGGGGGTTCCTGTTGCCATGCCCCTACGGTAGCGCCGGGCCACCGACAGGGACAGGTGCCAGGGAGCAGCCTGCAAAGCTGTCTACGCGGGTTCGATTCCCGCCACCGCGTCGCCTGCGCCGGGGCCTCTGGAGCGACCCCGGCGGGCGCCGCGACGCGCGAGTCAGGCGTGCTGCTCGGTCTTGGCCAGCTGCCGGGCGAGGTCGTCCGGCGACAGGTTGGCGTCGCGGAACGCGTCCGTCAGCGGCAGCTGCAGGCGCAGGTCGGTGCCCAGGCAGAGCGCCGCGCTGCCGCTCTTGAGCTTGAAGTCGAGCACGTGGCCACCGCCGGTGCGGTCGTCGGTGATGAAATGGGTGTGGCAGCCGGGCACGCCGATGCCCTGCTCGTAGAGCGGGGTGCGGAAGCCGACCAGGGAGCCGGACACGTTGTGCAGCTCGACGATGGCATCTTCGTCGGTCGCCTCCACCATCGGCCGGTACGGCTTCTGCTGCTTCACGACGGTGCGCATCCGGATCCACTCGAAGTCGCCGTCGATACGCAGCGCGTACATGTAGTTCTCGGATGCCGTCATGTGGTCGATGAACGCGGATGCCTCGGCGCGCACGATATTGTCGGGCAGCCGGCTCTCGATGTGCGGCACGAAGTTCGTCACCACGGCGTACGGGGTGTACGCGCCCAGGTCGGGCTTGGTCACCCCGCCGTCGGCGCGCAGCTGATAGCACTTGCCGTCGACGATGAGCATCTCCCCGTCGAGGCCGTTGAACGTGCCGATGCCGAAGCTGCCGTGGCCGAGCAGGTCGCGCACCGTCATCTCACCCTCGTAGACACCGTCGAGCAGCGCGCTCATCAGGCTGGTCTGGAAGATCTCGTGCCTGGACACGGTGATGTTGGTCACAGCAGCACGTCACTTTCCAGGTCGGCCATCAGTTCATCGCGATTGTTGCGGTAGTCCACCCGCACGTCGATGATGCTCGGGCCGTCGTCGTTCATGGCCTGCTCGAGCACCGCGGCGAAGTCGTCGAGGTGGGTGACCCGGTAACCGTGGGCGCCGAACGACTCGGCGTACTTCACGGCGTCGTAGTCGCCGAGCTGCACGCCGGAGGTGCGGCCGTACTTGCCCTGCTGCTGGAAGGCGACCATGTCGTAGGTGCCGTCGTTGAAGATGATGTGGGTGAATTTGGAGCCGAGCCGCACCGCGGTCTCCAGCTCCATGGCGGAGTAGAGGAACCCGCCGTCACCGGACACCGAGACCACCGGGGTGCCGGGGCGCACCAGCGTCGCGGCGATCGCCCAGGGCAGTGCCACACCAAGAGTTTGCTGGCCGTTCGAGAACAGCAGGGTGCGCGGGTGGTAGGTGCGGAAGTGCCGGGCCATGTAGATGTAGTGCGAACCCACATCGCAGAGCACCGTGGTGTCGTCGGGCAGCAGGGCCCGCATCGCCAGGGTCAGCTCGGCGGGGTGCACGCCCTCCGACTCGTCGTCACGATGGACGGGCTGGTCGGCCTCGGCCAGGCGGGCGCGCTCGGTGGCGACGACCGCCGAGGCGGATGCCGACAGGGTGAGGCCATCGATCTGGCTGGCGAGCGCATCCATCGTCTCGGCCACGTCACCGCGCAGTTCGACGGTGGGCCGGTAATAGTCGTCAAGGTCGGCCGACAGCTCGTCCAGGTGGATGATGCGGCGCAGGTGATCCTTGTTCCACTTGGCGGGTTCGTATTCGACGAAGTCGTAGCCGATGGCCAGGATCAGGTCGGCCTTGTGCAGCAGAACGTCCCCGGGCTGGTTGCGGAACAGGCCGACCCGGCCGAGGTAGTGCTCCTCCAGGTCGTGGGAGATCACGCCGGCGGCCTGGAAGGTCTCCACGACGGGCAGCGCGGCAGCGCCGAGCAGGCGGTGCAGCGCGGCGACGGCCCGGTCGGAGCCGGCGCGGGCACCGGCGAGGATCACCGGGAACTGGGCGTCCTTGAGCAGCTGGGCGGCCTGGCTGATGCTGGCGGCCGGGGCCGCGCCGAGCTGAGGGACCCAGTGCGGGGTGGTCATCGACACAGTGGTGGAGTCGGTGAGAACGTCGTAGGGCAACACCACGGCCGCGGCGCCCTTGGGCTCCTGGGTGGCTTGGCGGAACGCGTTGGCGATGGCCTCCGGCACGTTGTCGGCGACGCTCACCTCGCCGGCGGACTTGGTGACGGCGGAAAGCATGCCGACGGCATCCATCGACTGGTGGGTGCGCTTGAGCCTGTCTCCGCGGGAAACCGCGCCGCAGATCGCGACCAGGGGGTCACCCTCGGTGGTGGCGGTGAGCAGGCCCGTGGCGAGGTTGGCGGTGCCGGGTCCGCTGGTGACCAGCACGACGCCGGGTTCGCCGGTGAGCCGGCCGACGGCGGCGGCCATGAAGGCGGCGTTCTGTTCGTGGCGCACCACGATCAGCTGCGGACCGCTGTCGAGGAGGGCGTCGTAGACGGGGTCGATCTTCGCGCCGGGGACGCCGAAGATCCACTTGACGCCGTAGGCCTCGAGGCATTCGACGACGCGGTCGCCGGCCCGGCGGGGCGAGCCGAGTGCTGCGGAGCCGAAGGCGGTGCCGTCGACCGACTCGTCCGGGACCGTTGAATTCTGAGCCATGCCGTGCCTCCTGTAGTGCGGGTGACGCCGTGGTGTGAACCGGCGTCTCGTTCTAGCCTGCCCGATCGACCGATATAGAACAACGCCGATACCGGATGCCAATCATCTGCTTCTCAGATGAGACGTGGGAGGATGGGTGGCATGGATCTCAGGCAGCTTGAATTCTTCAGCGCCGTCGCCGGCGAGCTCAACTTCACCCGGGCGGCCGAGCGGCTCACCATCGCGCAGTCCGCGGTGTCGGCCGGGGTGCGTTCGCTCGAGAGCGAGCTCGGCGTGGAACTGTTCGACCGCAGCCGCCGGCAGATCCGGCTCACCTCTACCGGTGAACTGCTGCTGCCCAAGGTGCGCGGCGCCCTCGACGCCGTCAACGAGGTGCGGGATGTCGCCCAGCAGTCCACCCAGGCCATCACCGGCTCCATCGTGATCGGCCTGATGACGTCGGTGACGCTCGTGAACGTGCCCCGGCTGCTCGGGCTCTTCCGCACCGGGCACCCGGGTGTGGGGGTGCGGCTGCGCGCGGCGCGGCGCGGCTCGGCCGATCTCGTCGACGAGCTGGCCAGCGGCGAGCTGGACCTGGCCTTCCTGGCGCTCAGCGGAGCGGTGCCAGCGACGCTGTCGGCGGTGCCGATCGCGTCCTCCCCGATGGTCCTCGTGGTGCCCGCGGGGCATCCGCTGGCCGGAGCCGCCGGCGTGGACCTGGCCGACGTCGGCGACGAGGAGTTCATCGATCTGCCGCCGGGTTACGCGAGCCGGCAGATCGTGGACGATGCCTTTGTCGCCGCCGGGGTGGAGCGGCGGGTGATGATCGAGGTCTCCGACATCGGCACCGCCGCCGAGTACGTGACCAACGGCCTCGGTGTGGCGCTGCTGCCCGAGTTCGCCGCACACGATGCGCTCAATGTGCGCCGCATCCCAGTGGCGCACGTGCCCGACTTCACCGTCTACCTCGCTGCCTCCCGCAAGCGCCGGGCCTCCGCGGCCGTGCGCGCGTTCGTCAACCTGGCCCTCTCCGGCGAGTAGCCCCGCCGATGCCCGCCCGGCCCACCCCGCCCGCTTCCGCCCACCGATGCCCGCCCCACCCGGCCCACCAACTGTTCCCGAAGCGGACATCTGCGCCCGGCGCACCGGGCGCAGATGTCCGCACGGGCAACAGTTGCGCCGCGCTCGCCCACTCGTGGTGACCTGTGTGATGCGGTGTGCCCGTGGACTGGCACGACCTGCCGGCCGGCTGACCGCCCCTGCCGCGCACCCTCGCTAGACTTCGCGTAAGGGGGAACAACGATGAAAACTTTTCGCCATCTGACCGGGGACAACGCGTACCAGCAGAATTCCGATGTGCTGAGGGTGGGCGCCCCTCGCGCTCAGTACCGAGCGGCCGCGGGCGCGCTCCTCGTCTCGGCGGTCCTGGTCCTCACCGGCTGCGCCGGTTCGGCGCCCGCCGCGGAGGCTCCGTCCAGTGCCGCCCCGGCCCCCGCCACACCGGTACCCACCGCCGTCGGCGCCTGCCCGGAGTCCGACGGACAGGGGCCCTGGGGCGACGTCATCGCTAAGGAACAGGTCACGGACGCCGCCGGCAGCTACTGCCACACGACACTCGACCCGGCGTCAGTCGGCGCCCAGTTCGACCCCGCGGTCGTCGATCTCGACTCGCTGGCGACGTACGGCTTCACCATTGAAGACGCCGAGACCGCACAGCGAGCGGCGCTCATCTACGTGACCGAAGCAGGGCTGGACTCTGCCCTCCTGGACGACTCCGCGACCGCCGACGCAGCCTGGTTCGAGAGCGCCTCGCCGTGGTTCACGCCTGCGGGTCACACCGCCCTGACACCCCAGGTGGCAAGCTTTGGGCTCAGTGAGGCCGGGGTCATCGTTTCCCAGAGTCTGCCGTCGCCGCTCACCAGGGACGGCGGTCCGCGTGCCACCAACACGGCCGTCGGCGTCGACAAGATCTTCGGCACCCTGAGCGTGGACCAACAGACTCCCCTGCTCCTGGTCCGCACGACCGTCACCGTCGACTATGCCGCCACCGATGCGGCCATCGTGGAAGCGGCCATCCGTGACGAGCGCGGGACCACGAGCCTGAGCGAGGACAGCCTGCGGGCGAGCGCACCCACCCTGTTCGACGGTTCAGACGACGAAGGACTCGTGCTAGTCGGCGGCTTCAACGTGGGCTTCGCCTCCGGCGACCTGACGGCGATAGAGTACATCAGCGCCGCATGGACCCTGTCCACCGGCGACGGAGCACTGCAGATCGACGCCATCGAGCCCGAGCTGGACCCGAGCCTGCGCTAGAGCTGAGTCCGCCCGGAGTCGCCACGCGGTGGGCGCCCGCCCGTTCCGCCCCTAATTGCCGCCGGTGCGGACAAATGCGCCCGGCACACCGGGACCAGTTGTCCGCAGCGGCAACAGTTGCCGCCCCTCGCACGCTCTTCCCGGCCGCCGTGGCCGGTGCCACGATGAGTCCACGCTGAGCCTCCACATTGAGCATCAAACGAGGAGCGAGGAACGAGGGGACGATGACGATCGACGTGAGCCCGGCCCACGACTTCGACGAGATGGCGACCATGTTCGCGCCGAAGAAGCCCGAATCCTCGGTCTGCTGGTGCCTCTCCTGGCGGCTGGACTCGAAGCAGAACCGCGCGCTCACTGGCGCCGCCAGAGCAGACAAGGTGCGGGAGCTCTGCGCGCGGAAGCTCGCCCCCGGTGTGCTCGCCCACCTCGACGGTGAGGTAGCCGGCTGGGCCGGCATCGCCCCGCGATCCGAGCTGCACCCGTTCGCCACCTCACGCAAGATCCCGCACCTGGACGACCTGCCGGTGTGGTCGCTGAGGTGCCTCCGAGTGCGCCCGGGGTACCGCAAACAGGGCGTCACGCCGGCGCTGATCACCGGCGCCGTCGACTACGCACGAGCATCCGGCGCACCCTGCGTCGAGAGTTACCCCGTAGACAACGACGGACAGCGGATGGACCTCACCATGGCCTACGTCGGCACCAGAACCATGTTCGAGCGCGCCGGCTTCACAAAGGCGGCCGACACCGACTCCATAGCCGGCGGGTTCCCCCGCATCCTCATGCGGCTGATGCTCGACTGACGCCCCGGCGACCTGCTCCGGCTAGCCGCAGTACTCGCTGTCCATTTGAGCAGTGTCGCGCACGACGATAGTGTCCACCAGCCCGGCGGAGCTCAACCCGAAGTTGATCCAGTGTCCGCTGCCGTCGGGCAGGGAGTAATACGGGGCGTACGTGCCGTCGTTTTGCTCGATATCAGGGTAGGCGGCCGTGACCTGGTCCAGGGTGGCACCGATTCCGATTCCCGCGCTGGTCTGCGGCGAATTGGCGGCGACCGTGGCCTCAGACCCCCAGGCCTGCAGCACGATCTGGTCCGTGACACCGGTGCCCGCAGGGTCGGGGAGCCAGATGCTCGGGAAGTCGGTCTTGTCGAGGGCGGTCACCCACGGGCAGCCATCCTGGATCGTGGTGGTGAACGCGGTCGTCGAGGCGGCCTGGTCGGCCAGCTGCCCATGCAGGGTCAGCGGTCCGATGGCTGTGTAGTCGATGAGCCATGAGCTCGGATCATCCAGGTTCGGCTCGGCCGGCGCCGGCGTGGCAGACGGCACCGGCGTCTCGGTGGGAGCGGTGAATGCCGCCCCGGCTGCCGGCTTCTCGCCGCCTGGTTGTTCGCCGGCGGACTCGCCGGCACATCCCGCTACGAGCAGCACGCCAACGGCGAGTGCCGCAATCGTGCCATGCCTGTGGAGCGCCGATGCTCTGCTATTCATGTCTATCCCCCCGGATGTCGATGCCCCGTAGCGTACTCCCAGGACCCTATGAAATACCAGATCGCAGGGAACTTCTCCGCGCCCTCATTCCGAAGCTGTGACGGCATAGCGCTCAGCGAGGTGGCCGAAGGCGGCGGAAAGCTCGGGCGGGCCCACGACCTCGATGGTGGTGTCGAACCGGCCCAACGATGCGGCCAGCGCCACCCACGACCAGGAGCCGACCTCGTAGCGGCAGCGGTCGGGTCCGAGGTCTTTGACGATGCCGTCGCCGGCGAACGGCAGCACCGCGGTGGCGGGCAGCCCCAGGATCACAGTGCCCCGGCAGGGCCAACTGTTCGCCCGTTCCGATCCCGTGAATCGGGCCGAAACGTAGTCGCGCACGTTTCTCCCGGGAACCTCACGCGGGGTGAACCGGGGCCCGGTGGGTGTGCGCGGCGCAACCCGGTCGGCGCGGAAGATCCGCCAGTCTCCCCGGTCGAGGTCCCAGGCGACGAGATACCAGCGCCCGCGGGAGGTGACGAGGTGATGGGGTTCGACCCGGCGCGGCGGCGTCGGCGTCGGCCCTGTGTCTCCGGGTTGCCGGCTCGCGTAGTCGAAACGGAGCGCCTCACGGGCGCGGATGGCGGTGGACAGTGCGATGAGCACAGCCGGGGAGACCGGGTCGGTGACGGCGTCCCCGGCGCGGGTCGGGATGGTCGTGAAGGTGAGGGCGTCCAGACGGTGACGCAGGCGGGCGGGCATCACCTGCCGCATGGTGGTCAGCGCTCGCACGGCGGCCTCTTCGATGCCGGCCCCGGTCACGGTGGCGGCCTGCAGCGCCACGGTCAGGGCGATGACCTGGTCGTCGTCGAACAGGAGCGGTGGCAGGTCGGTGCCGGCGTCCAGCCTGTAGCCGCCGTCCGGTCCCTTCATGGCGTGGATGCTGTAGCCCATCTCGCGCAGGCGGTCGACGTCCCGGCGCACCGTGCGGTGGCTGACCTCGAGCCGATCGGCGAGGAGGGCACCAGGCCAGTCCCGCCGGGTTTGGAGAAGCGAGAGCAACAGCAGCAGCCGTGAAGTAGTCGACGTCATGTTTTTCACTCTAGGCGCAGTAGAGGACCGAATCTGTCCTCTACTGGTGTGACCATGACAGGTATCCGGGACGAGCCCGGCGAACCCCCTCGAATCTAGGAGCAGGCATGACCATTCACACGACTACTCACCTCAACTTTCGCGGCGACGCCCGAGCCGCTCTGGAGTTCTACCAGAGTGTCTTCGGAGGCCGGCTGGTCGCCATCAGTCACGCGGATGCCCACCGGGCGACAGACCCCGCCGAGGCCGACCAGATCCTCTTCGGCTCGGTCACCTCCCACGACGGCTTCCGCATCATGGCGTACGACGTGCCGTCCGCCAAGGCCTACGCGCCGGGCACGATCCCCGTGTTCGTCTCCGTTCGCGGCACGGATGCGGCGGCGATCACCGGCTACTGGGAGAAGCTGGCCGAAGGCGCCACCGTCGTCGAGCCCCTCGCGACGTCACCGTGGTCACCGCTGTACGGGATGCTCACCGATCGCTTCGGGGTCACCTGGGTGCTGGATGTGGAGGTGGCGTGGGACGCGGCCTGATCTGACCGACCGGTGGGGCGGGTGGATGCGCTCGCCTCGCCCCTACCGGGACGTCCCTCCGACGATCGCCTTCAGCAACGCCGTGTTGTGCTCGAGGCCCAGCAGCGCCTGAGCGCGGCGCCGATGGCTGTCCCAGGTGCCCGGGTCCATGTTGCCCAGCAGGGAGACGACCATTCGCGTGCGCGGGTTCGCTGCAAAGACCTCGCGATGGTCGTCGATGAACGTCCAGTACAACCCGTCCCAATCGGCCATCCACTCGCCGGCGGGCAGGTCTGACATTTTTCGCAGGTAGTTGCTGCCCGACACATAGGGCTTGGTGGTGATCTCGTCGCCCGCGGCGAATTGGCTCATCGCGTAGACGTTGGGCACCATCACCCAGTCGTAGGCGTCGATGAACATCTCCATGAACCATTCGTAGACCGCATCGGGGTGGATGCGCAGCAGCGACATCGCGTTGCCGAGCACCATCAGCCGCTCGATGTGGTGGGCATACCCGGTGTCGAGCACCCGCGAGATGACCAGATCCACGGGAGCGAGACCGGTGGTCGCATCCCACCACCCGTCGCCAAGGGCCCTCCGGTGGTCGAGCCGGTTCGAGGTCCGCATTTCGCGACCGCGGGTTCGGTAGGTGGCGCGCATGTACTCCCGCCAGCCGATCACTTGCCGCACGAACCCCTCCAGGGACGCGAGCGGAGTGCCGTGATCGGCGCCCTCGAGCACCGCGTCAACGACGTCTCGCGGGTCCAGCAGCCCGACATTCAACGCGCCGGTCAGCAGGCCGTGATTGATGAACGGATGCGTTGCGGAGATCGCGTCCTCGTACGGGCCGAAGTCGTTCAGGCGGTCACGGACGAACTCCTGCAGGTGCTCCCGGGCTTCGTCTGCGCTGGTCGGCCAGGCGAACAGGTGCGGGTCACCCGGGGCATCCGGGAATTCGGCGCGGACCCAGGCGATCGCTGCGTCGACCTCGGCCGGCACCTCGTCCTTGTCCGGGTCGTCCACCAACGCGTCGAAGTCGAAGGCGCCCTCCCGCCGAAGCACGGGATGGCCGGCGAAACGGCCGACAGGGTGGGGCGTGTACCCGCGCGGCAGCTTCTTGCGGTTGTCGACGTCGAAGGACCACTTCCCGCCGACCGGCTTGCCGTTGTCGAGCAGGATGTCCAGTCGGCGGCGTTGCCACACGTAGAAGTCCTGCATGCGAGTGCCGTTGTGGGAGAACCAGTCATCGATCTGCACCCGATCGGTGAGGAAGTTCGGCGTCTCCAGCACGTCGCCCTGGCGCATGCGGTAGCCGCCGTCGGCGAGGCCGGCGAACAGATCCTGCTCGAGCCAGTCATCGACAACGTCGAACCAGGTCACCTGCGCCGGCTCGCGCGTCCGAATGAACTCCGCGAGTTGGTCGTGGGAGCTCCGATCGGCAGCGCTTGGAAGAACGACAACTTCGTACCCGTGCTCGCGCAGTCGGGCTGCGAAGCGGGCCAGCGACGCACGATGCAGGACCAGCTTGTGGGAATGGAACCGGTACTGGCGAAAGAGTAGGTCATGCTCGATGAGCACGAACAGGGTCCCTCCGGCCGCCTCGAAGTGCTGGTCGAAGAGCTGGTGCGGCAGGACGAGGCGCACAGGCGGGCCGGAACTCATATCCCAACGATAGAGCGGCGGGCGGCAGGATTTAGTGCTAGCCACGGAATCCTGGGATTCCTCAACGCTGGACGTCGACGAAGTTTGGCCAGAGGCTTCTGCGGTCGCCCATAGAATTGGTACGTGACCTGAGGAGTCCCCCCACCCCGATGGTCACGGTGCGTCCCGCCGCGTCCCCCCACGCGGCGGGACGTTTTCGGATGGAAGGTGATCCACCTCAAACCCGTCACAAGCGCGCCGGCCCCCCAAAACCCCGTCCCCTGGCTCCCGGCGTACCTCTGCCCTTGTCCCCCCTTGGACATGTCTAACCCTACCTCTATCGGAGCGGTGCTGGTGCTACTCGGCTGTCAGGTCAGAGCCGCCGGACAACCCGTCCTCAAGAAGCTTCGTTATCTCGCGAAGTGCTTCTGGTGACGTGTCCCCGAGGGTTCGGGCCGCGAAGTTGATTACTCGCTTGACTCGGATCATGCGGACCAACTCCAACTGAGAGTCGATACGCTCCGGCAGGTCATCGTCGGACCCGAGCAGGTACTCGGGTGCAATCCCGAAGAAATTTGCGATCTCGGTGAGAAGCAGGACGTCACTGACCAGTGGGCCTTCCCCCCTGACCATGTACTGCCATCGGGCCCTCGAGAGGGAAACCTTATTGGCTTTGAGACCCGCGGCGATCTCGCGGTAGGTATACGGGGTGTTTCCTTCGGCCACCACTACGTCGAGCAGCAGGTTCAGCTTGCGTGCAAGCTCCAGTTGTGGAGTGGGCAGTGGGGTCCCTGTCCCACCCGCTTCACTAGGCGTTTTGGTACTCATCGGTCCTCGAGTCGTTTGTGGTCCCGCGAGATGCATCTGACGCCTGCCGAATATGCTGTTCGATCCTCTGGATGAGTTTGACTTCGCGAGCTGAGAGTGACTGGTCGGGGTGGAGAAGGAGACAGTCCCGAACCTCGACGTAGCGGCGGTGGAGGTGCAAGGCGTGGCTCCCCCGAAAACAGAGCGCTAGCCGTGACGTCGGTGCTTCGATGCTGAGCTCAGGTCGGTCAGCCAGCAGCCGCTCCCACAGCGGGGTGACCTTCCACAGCAGCCGACGGCTTCTGCCTGCGTCGCTCAGGCTCCTGGAAACTCCGACCAGGAGACGGAGACCGAGACCGACCGAGAGCAGAACGGGCGCAAGGAGCGGGCAAGCCACCGATATGGAATCAACTATCACGCTGACGTGGGTGCCACCTGACGCCCTGTTGATCGCCACACCCATCTGTATGACGACGTAGAGCGATACGACCGCGCACCCGGCAAAGATGATCACCAGTGCCGTCTTGAGCGTTGTGTCCGACTGGCGTTTGTAGTCCGTGGAGCACGCGACCATTGTCGAAATCGCAAGAACGATCAGCGCAATCCAGGTCGTGAAGCTGTAGACCAGCTGACTCCAGTTGCCAGGGCCGATGAATTGGATGTTGTCAATCTCCCAGCCGCTGGTGAAGAAGAGGGCAGCCTGAATGAGGATGAGGCCGGTCACTCCCCACAACGCAAAGCGCTTTCGGGTTGAGGTGAGTCCGTCCTTTGAGACAGCTGTCTGGATGAGGCAGTCGAACAGGGCCACACAGATGATCGCAGTCGCGTGGAAGATGAAATAGGTCAGGTCGACTCCGCCCAAGAGTCCGTCGACGAATGCATACGGGCCGTCGGTGATCAGCGACATGGTGACGGCGAAGGCCACCATGAACCAGAAAAGCAGACGCCGTTTGCCGCGGAGCGCGCTCGGCACGAGGAGCAGGGTCGTGCCCCAGAGTGCCGCGAGCACCGCGTATTCGATCAGAGCGAACATCAGAGAACCTGCCCGAATCCGGTCTCGGCTCCGCGCCTGCTTTGTGAGGCGTCCTTCCGAAGGATCATCGCAAGCTCGTCCCCGATAGCCTCCGCCATTGCCTCTTCCTCATCGGTGAAGCTGTTTCGGGACAGCGCCGCGACAATGGCGTTCATCGGGATGAGGGGTGCGAGAAGCGCGACCCTGTCGGCCGGCATGATCATCTTCTTGTGGTTGAGGATCATGTGACCGAATTCATGATTCACGAACTGCTGCCGGTGGACGGCCGAGTCTGTTGGCGCGCAGTAGATCCGCTCGAATTCTTCACCGGCCACCTCGAGCCAGAGCGCGCAGATTCCACTGTCAAGCATTCCCTGAGGCGCCTGCACGACGACGATCTTCTTCGTGCGGATCTGCTCCATATGGTGGTGCAGGATTTCCGAATTCAGGGGGCGTGGGAGGTCTATCTCCTGCACCAGTTGTTGAGCGCGTAGTTGCCGTGCTGCGTAGTTCACTATGGATCCGATTCTCGTGTCGATCCGCTGCGTCTCCCCTAGCCGGATCCAGCGCATCTGAGACATGGATGACTGCCGTCAGCATGGGATTACTCAAGGTCTCCATGATAGCCACGAGCCAGCGCCAGTGGCTCCCGCAGGACTCAGGCGGGTCACCCGATCAGCCGATAATCCCGCGCCGACTGAATTCCGTTCTTGAAGAACGTGCGGCTGAACCAGCCGATGTCGAACTCATAGGTCGCCCCGGGTATGAAGCTGGCTGCGATCTCGTCCTGATTATCGCTGGTCACGCCCCAGTGAATTGCCAGCGGACCGCAGTCCTGTGTCTTCACCAGAACGGACACGGTCGTCACTGACCCTCTCGATCCGCTTGAGGTCGTTCTCGGCTCGGCGGACATCACCTCGCACCGAATGGACTGGACAACCCTCGTGTCCAACCACGGACTGGCAAAGATGACGGCCGCGACGACGAACATGAGAAGGAACAGCACAACCGACAATCGGCTCATTATGGTCGGTTTCTTGGGCGGCGGAGGCGTCCACGGAGTGGGGGGCGGAACCGGGCGGAGCCCGAGTTTGCGTAGACGGGCATTAAGCATCCGCGTGTGCTCCACACCCGACCGGCGAGCGTCATCGGCCCTGCACTGCGCCGTCGTCCAACCGGCCTCCCGGTGTGCTGCCCACCGCCGACGGGCAGGCGCCGAGCGCACGTAGAGGGTTACAGCCACGGCGAAGGCAATTACCTGGCCCAGGGCTCCGAACGTGAAGCCGGTGACGGCCATGTCGACGACCATGGCCTGATCGGTATATGCGGGGTTGCCGGCGCCTCCCACAATCCCCCAGTACGTTCCCCAGCCACCGATCAGAACGACAAAAAGCAGAGAATACCGCCACAGGTAGGACCAAAACAGCCAGTGGGACGGAGGCCCGCCGGCCACGACCGGAAGGGTACTTCCCGCCACGGTCCCCGCAGCGGCCCCGCCAGTCTCGGAATCTTGGTGCTGCTGACCCTCCTCTGTGGGCTGGGGGGTCGAGTCGCGGGTCATAGCTTCGCCTCGGCGACGGCGAGAGGAACGACGCTCTGGACGTCACGGCTCATCAACGTCTCTTGCTTCTTGATCCCGTGTCCGAAGGGTTGTGCAGCGCAATGCAGTCTCATTCGGACCACCCCCAATCCCACGCACGCCGGACGGCCCGAGCAACCCCAATGCTAGCTTGCCGTCACCTCACCTGATGTCGCCCTGAACAGGCGTTATTGTGACCAAGCGGTGGCCACAAAAGCGCACAGCCGCCAAGAACACGTGTTCTAAGCGGCTATCGCCTTGGGCAGGCAGGTCGACGCTGCAGACCGTGGAATCTGGCCCGTAGGAGATCGGCTTAACCGTGCGCTACGTGCGCACGCTTGCGCGCATAGGCGCGGGCTGCGCGCACTCGGTCACCGCACCTTGTTGAGCACCATTGCCGTCGCGCATGCGTGCGGAGGAAGAACCGCCAGCACCCATCCGCTTCGCAGGACGCGAGCATCGACGCGTCCTCGCTGGCGAGCAACGTGGCCGCGTCCTCGGCGATGAGGGCCATGACGTGCTCGACCACCTGGGTCGTCGGGTGATCGGCGCTTCGGGTATACCCCTTCGTCGGCTCGAACCGCAAGAGCAGGGCCCCTGGGGCACTGGTCAGTGTGCGATTGAGGGCCTCAATCGCATCTGGCGGAGGGACCTCTCCCGCGGTGTGCGCAGCGAAGACGCCGCGCAGGCTTTCGCGCAGCGCCACTATCCTTCCCCGGCAGTACTCGTGCAGCAGGGCCTCCGGGACGATCAGGTCGCGGGCGAGCAGCCAAGCCCGCACAGCCTCAGGGTCGGCCAAATCGTCATGGCGCTTGCCTCTGGGAAGGATGCTCACACTGTTGACCAGAGCGAGACAAGGGTGCTCGTCGGCACCCGGCACGGCAATCTGCGTTGTCTCCTTCACATTACTCATGGTATCAGCCACATTCTCCCGTGAGGTCTCTGTTAGGCTTCGATCACGTCAAAAAATATACTTTCCCATGAGAATTGAGGTAATTGCATGCAGCTCGGGCCCCCATCAGGCACCGCACCATTTGCACTGTCTGTGCTCGCCAGCGGCGGAACCGGCGTCGGGACGACCGCCGAGGAAGGGCTCACGGGGACTATCGCACTGGCCCGTACGGCGGACCGGCGGGGGTTTCATCGGTTCTGGATGTCGGAGCATCATGCCATGGGAGCGCCGTCTGTGTCCTCGCCGCCGCTGATGATCGCCCGGCTTATCGCCGAGACGGCACGCATACGCCTCGGCGCGGGAGGGGTGATGCTCCCGAACCATGCACCGTTGTTGATCGCGGAGCAGTTCGGGATGCTCGACGCGATGGCCCCGGGCCGGATCGATCTCGGACTGGGGCGTGCTCCCGGCACCGACGGGGCTACAGCTGAAGCGCTGCGCCGGGGCGCGGACGGCAACGACCGCTTCCCACAGCAGGTGCTCGAGCTGCTCGGATTCCTCGGCGACGAGTTCCCGCCCGGGCATCAGTATCGGGCGGTCCACGCAGTGCCTGGACCGTGGCAGGCAGCTCAGAACCGGGTGCCCGCACCCTCGACCAGGCCGGAGGTCTGGGTGCTGGGCTCCTCGCCGTACTCCGCGCGTCTGGCCGCGCAGCTCGGCCGACCCTATGCGTTCGCGCTGCAGTTCGGCGATGCCGACATCGACACGGCCTTGCGTCTCTACCGCGACGAGTTCCAGCCCTCCGACCTGCTCGCCGAGCCTCGCACCCTCGTGAGCGTTCCCGTCGCGATCAGCGACGACGCTGCCGAGGCGAAGCGCCAGGCCGCGACGTCAGCGATGGCGATGCTGCGCATGTTCAAACGCGAAGGATACCTGTTGCTGCCGCCGGACGAAGTCGAGGCGTACCCGGCCACGACGCAGGAGCGGCAGGTCCTCGACGCCTACACCAACCGCAGCTTCCACGGCACCCCCACCAGGGTGGCCGACCGGCTCGAAGCTCTGCAGGAGCGCACCGGCGTCGACGAGGTCACGCTCGTCGTCAGCGGCCACTCGGCCGAACTGGATCGGCGCGGGCTTGAACTCATCGCCGATCACTACGACCTTTCACGCGTTTAGATCTAATCACCCCCTCATCCCCACCCTATGAAACGGAGAATGACATGACAGCACTACGCCGCGCCCTGATCGTCATCGACACCCAGAAGGAGTACTTCGAAGGACTCCTCCCTATCCAGTACCCCGACCGTACTGAGTCCATCGCGCGCATCCGCGCGGCGATGGAGGCGGCCGAGCAGGCCGGCACTCCGGTCGTACTCGTCCAGCACGAGCTCCCCACGGAGGCTCCGGTCTTCGCCGCCGGATCGGCGACCTTCCAGAACCACCCCGAGGTGGCAGCCTTTGAGGACCGGGCTTCCAAGCACATCAGCAAGCAGTTCTCCAGCGTCTTCGCGGGCACCGATCTCGAAGCATGGCTGCGTGACCAGGGCATCGACACGATCACCCTCGTCGGATACATGTCTAACAACTGCGTCCTTGCCTCCGCAGCGGCCGCTGAACCGCTTGGCTTCGTCGTCGAAGTCCTCTCGGATGCGACCGGCGCGATCGGTCTCGGGAATGAGGCGGGCAACGCGCCCGCCCGACAGGTTCACGAGACGCTGATGACGCTGCTTCAATCGAACTGGGCGGCCGTCGCCGACACCGACGCTTGGACTGCTGCACTGCGGGCCGGCAAGCCTTTGGAAAAGAGTGACCTGGTCACCTCGGCGGCACGGGGCCGTTAGGCACCCTGAGGAACGTTACAAAGCCATCCGAGCGCAATGCCGGGCCGCGACCCAACGGTCTCGGGCCGGCAAGCCCTGACGTCGTCTGAAGACACTAAAAGCTGACATCCACTAGACGTTGAAGCGGAACTCCACGACGTCGCCATCCTGCATGACGTATTCCTTGCCCTCGATGCGGGCCTTGCCCTTGGCGCGGGCTTCCACCACGGAGCCGGCGTCGATCAGGTCCTGGAACGCGAAGACCTCAGCCTTGATGAAGCCCTTCTGGAAGTCGGTGTGGATGACACCAGCGGCCTGCGGGGCGGTCCAGCCCTTGTGGATGGTCCAGGCCCGCGTTTCCTTGGGGCCGGCGGTGAGGTAGGTCTGCAGGCCCAGAGTGTCGAAGCCGATGCGGGCGAGCTGGTTGAGCCCGCTCTCCTCCTGTCCGGTGGAGGCCAGCATCTCGGCGGCATCCTCTTCGTCGAGTTCGGCGAGCTCGGATTCGAGCTTGGCGTCGAGGAACACGGCGTTGGCCGGAGCGACGAGGGCGGCCAGCGTGGCCAGCTTCTCGGCATCCTGCAACACGGCCTCGTCGACGTTGAAGACGTAGATGAACGGCTTGGTGGTGAGCAGGCCGAGTTCGCGGATGGGCTCAACGTCGATCTTCGACGCCGACAGCGGCTTGCCGGTGTCGAGGAAGGTCTGCGCCTCGAGCGCGGTCTTGAGAACGCTCGGGTCGAGCTTGCGACCCTTGGTCTCCTTCTCGTACCGGACGATCGCCTTTTCGAGGGTCTGCAGGTCGGCGAGAACGAGCTCGGTGTTGATGGTCTCCATGTCACCGGCCGGGTTGACCGCACCATCGACGTGCACCACGTCGGGGTCGGCGAAGCCACGGATGACCTGCGCGATGGCGTCGGCTTCGCGGATGTTGGCGAGGAATTTGTTGCCCAGCCCCTCACCCTCGCTCGCGCCGCGCACGATGCCGGCGATGTCGACGAACGACACCGGGGCCGGCAGCAGACGCTCGCTGCCGAACACCTTGGCCAGCTTCGCCAGGCGGTGGTCGGGCAGGTTGACGATGCCAACGTTGGGCTCGATGGTGGCGAACGGGTAGTTCGCCGCGAGCACGTTGTTCTTGGTCAACGCGTTGAAGAGGGTGGACTTGCCGACATTGGGCAGTCCGACGATTGCAATAGTAAGAGCCACGAGAGTCCATGGTACCGGCTCAGCCTGTTCGGACGCGCCCCTCCACACCAAGCCCCGGCCGGCGGATGCCCGCGGCACGGCAGCGTCGGTGGCGCGTGAGACCATGAGGCGTGCCCGTCAACTTCACCGCCATCGATTTCGAAACCGCCAACTCCTCGGCCGCCTCGGCCTGCTCGGTGGGGTTGGTGAAGGTGCGCGCCGGCGTCGTCGTCGACAAGATCGGCTGGTTCATCAAGCCCCCGCTGGGCCACGACCTGTTCCAGGAGTGGAACATCAAAATCCATGGCATCCGGCCCGAGCACGTGGCCGCGGCGCTGAGCTGGTCGCAGCAGCTGCCCAACCTCGTCGACTTCGCCGACGGCGACGTGCTCGTGGCACACAACGCCGGCTTCGACCTGGGTGTCATCAAGACCGCATCCGCGATCACGGGCATGACGGTGCCCGATTTCCGCTACGTGTGCAGCCTGCAGGTGGCCCGCAAGACCTACCATCTCGACTCCTACCGGCTGCCGGTCGCGGCGATGGCCGCCGGCTTCGAGGACTTCTCGCACCACAACGCCCTCGCCGACTCCGAGGCCTGCGCCGCGATCATGATCCACGCCGCCGACCGGCACGGCGTCGACACCATCGAAGACCTGGCCCGCATCTGCGGCGTCAACGTCGGCGTGATCGGCCCGGTCGCCACCCTGGAACACCGCGCCACGCACGGCCCGATGGCTCTGAACTAGCCGGCACCGAGCCAGCCGGCACCGAGCTAGCCGGCACCGACTGCTCTGGGCAGCTCCGGCCGTACGACGCGCGTCCCGGCTCCCGGCGGTGTCGGTGGCCGCTGTCAGACTGGCCGCATGGATCTCCTCGCGCTTCTCCTCGGCCTGCTTCTCGGTGTGCTGCTCGGTGCCCTCGTGAGCGCCGTGTTCCTCCAGCGTCGCCGGTCGCCCGGCCCTGCACTCGATGATCCGGCCGTGCTCGAGGCCCGGCATCAGGTGGTGCTCGCCGACACCCGCGCCAGGGAGGCCGGTGTGCAGTCGCTACTGCGGGAGGAGCTCGCCTCGATGCAGGCCACCGCCGACGGCCTACGCGACCAGATCGCCGACCAGCGACGGCAGTACCGCGAGATCGTTGACCGGCAGCGCGACGACCAGGCTGCACGCACCGAACGGGACCGACAGGAGAGCCAGGTGCTGCAGGCCCTGGCCCCCGTGAAAGACAGCCTGGCGAACATGCAGCAGAAGGTAGCCGAGCTCGAGCAGCAGCGCAGCCTGCAGCACGGCGAGCTCACCGAACAGCTGCGCTCGGCCACCGAGTCCGAGGAGCGCCTGCGCAGCACCGCCGAATCCCTGGCCTCGGCCCTGCGCGCCAACAACACCCGTGGAGTCTGGGGCGAGACCCAACTGCGCAGCGTGGTCGAGGCCGCCGGGCTCATCGAACGGGTCGACTTCGACGTGCAGTCCAGCATCACGTCGGATGCCGGCGCCGGCCGGCCCGACATGGTCGTGCACCTGCCCGGCGGCAAGAACATCGCCGTGGACGCCAAGGTGCCCTTCACCGCGTTCCTCGAGGCCAGCCAGATTCCGGCGACGGCGACCGGTGCGGATGGCGCCCAACGCGCCATGTTCATGAAGGCGCACGTGAAGGCCGTGCGCGACCACGTCACCGCGCTGGGCAGCAAGGCCTACTGGCAGGGCCTGGCGGCCTCCCCCGAGCTCGTGATCGCGTTCATCCCCAGCGAATCGCTGGTTTCGTCGGCGCTGGAGGCCGACCCGTCCCTGATGGAGTTCGCGTTCAGCAAGCGCGTCGCACTGGCCTCCCCCGTCACCCTGTGGTCGGTGCTGAAGACGGTGGCGTTCAGCTGGCAGCAGGATGTGCTCACCCACGATGCCCAGGTGCTCTTCGACCTCAGCCGTGAGCTGTATTCCCGGCTGGCCACCACCGCCACCCACATCGAGAAGCTCGGCAGGGCGATCGAGCGCACCGTGAAGGACTACAACGGCTTCGTCGGCTCGATGGAGCGCCAGGTGTTGCCCACCGCCCGCAAGCTCAACGCCCTCGACGAGTCGAAGGTGTTGGCCCCGCTGATGGGCATCGAAGAGACCCCCCGCGAGCTGGTGGCCTACGAGTTCGTGGCCGCGCTCGAGACCGATGCCCTGGAAGCGATCCCCACCCGCGACTGAGCTCGCAGACACGTTCAGAGTGCGCGAAGGGCACATTTGCGGCTCGTCGGCGGGGGTGTCGCTTCGAAAAGGCGTGCGCGGATGGCGCCGACGGCACCGCTACGGGATGGCGCGGGCGGTGCGCTCGAGGTCGGACACCGGCTGTTCGCGCTGGGTGGCGATCGCCGCGCCGGCCGCGGCGCAGACTACGACGATGGCGACCTGCTGCTGCAGAAGCAGGGTCTCTCCGAGCACCAGCACGCCGAAGACCGCCGCGACGACCGGACCGAAGCTCGTGATGATCGCGTAAAGCCGCGGGGTGATCCGGCGCAGGATGAAGGTGTCGAGCGTGTACGGGAACGCCGAGGACAGCACGCCCACGGCGACGAGAAGGCCGATCACGCACCAGTTCAGCTTCGAGTAATCCACGGTGACCAGCGCCAGCGGAACGAGCAGCACCAGGCTGACCAGGCTGGCGATGGTGATGCCCTCCAGGCCAGGCAGCTGGGTGGCCACCCGGCGGGTGAGCAGAATGTAGGCGGCCCAGGCGGCCGCGGCGGTGAGCGCCAAGGCGATGCCGAACGGGTCGAGTGTGCCATCCGACCAGGTGAGCAGGAACACCCCGCCGGCGGCAGCGGCCGCGCAGACGAAGTCGAGTGCTCGGCGGGACGCGGCCAGCGCCACGGCGAACGGGCCGAGGAACTCGATGGTCGCGGCCACGCCCAGGCCGAGCCGGTCGACCGACTCGTAGAAGGTGAGGTTCATCACCGCGAGCACAACGCCCAGCATCAGTGCCGGCCACAGCCTTGCCCAGGTGAAGGTGACGAACTTGGGCCGGTAGAACGGCAGCACAGTGATCGCCATCACGAGCTGGCGCACCGCCACGACGACGGGCGAACCGACCACGGGGATGAGCAGCCCGGCCAACGACGAGCCGTAGTTGATCGTCACCTCGGTGACGAGTTGGGCTCCGGCGCCGGTGAGGCGGTCACGCTTGGCTGTCACTGTTCTCCCCCGCCGACCGGATGCGGCACTCCGACGACACTACCGGCCAGCCACCGCAGCATGGCCACGCGGTGCGCCGGGTCAGCTGCGCCGGTAGCCCAACCGGCCAACGGCGGCCGGGTCGTCCTCGATCTCGGCGACCCCGTCGAAGACCGCATCGGCCGGGTAGACCAACAGCGGCACGCCCGCCACCACCTGGATGGTGACGTCAACCGTCTGACCGGGGTCGGTGGTGTAGCAGCGCATCTCGAAGAACTCCCCCAACGGCTTGCCCGAGGTCACGGCGTCGTTGAGGTAGCTCACGAGAGCGTCAGCGAAGCGGTCCGAGACGGTAAAGCTTCTGCCGTAGTAGTCAATGCGTTTCATGTCTGGAACTCTACCGAGCCTCGCTGCCAACGGTGAAGGCCGCCCCGACAGGAGCGGCCGTCACCGGCATTTCAGGCAGCCGGCCCGAACGGTCTACGGCTGGAGGAGGCCGTTACGGCGGCGACGAACCGCCAGGAGCACCCCGCCCGCAGCCAGCAGCAGCGCGGCTGCGCCCACCAGCGGGCCGACCTGTGCGCCGGTGGCTGCGAGGACGCCGCCGATGGCCGAGGCGACGCCTGCCGCCACAGGTGTTTTCGTGGGGCCCGCGCCTGAGACCGCTCCGGCCGGCGGATCAACAGTCGGCGCCGGGGTCACACCGGCCGCGGCGACGGTGAGCGTGGCCGACACCGAGACGCCGGTCTGGGCACCGGTGAGGGTGACGGTGTACCGGCCCGGGGCGGTCGGCGCAGTGCCGGTGAACACGGCTTGACCATCGATCACGTCGGCGACGCCCAGCGGGTCAACCGAAGCGGCGGTGCTCACCTCGCTGGTGGCGCGCCAGTCGGCGGCCAGCCCCGCGCCCGTCGCGGTGAAGTCCGCGCCGGGGGTCACCGTGGCCTTGTCGAGAGTGAGCGTGGCGGCGGCGCTGAGGGACCTGAGGTCAGTGTTCAGGGCGAGAGCGCTGGACGAGGTGAAGAACAGGTCGGTCTGGTCGGTGAGCCCGAGCACGTTGGCCGCGCCGGGGCCGTAACCGGCGATACGCACCTGGGATCCGGTGTGCTGCTGTGACTCGCCGGCTTCGGCGGTGCCGTAGCTCACGAGCATGGGCGAGCCCTCCTCGGTGGTCAGCGCGACGCTGAGCCCGGGCGGGGTGGATCCGACGATCTGGCTGGTGTGGGCGTGGTCGGCGGTCACCACGACGAGGGTGTTGCCGTCGGCTTTGGCGAAGGCGAGTGCAGACTGCACGGCCTCATCGAGGTCGATGGTCTCGCCGATCTGGCCGCAGGCATCTGCGGCGTGGTCGCGCTTGTCGATGCTGGCACCCTCGACCTGCAGGAAGAAGCCCTGCTTGCTGTCTGCGGACAACAAGTCGATGGCCTTGTCGGTCAGAGAGGCCAGGGACAGGCCGGTGTCCAGGCGCGCAGGGTTCGCTGTGCAGGAGACCGGGGCGAGGTCGGCACCGCCGACGGTGGCGTCCGGGCCGATCCAGCGGGTGGGGAAGTTGCCCGGGGTGAAGAGTCCGAGCACCGGGGCGCTCTGGTCGGCCGCGGCGACCGAGGCCAGGCCCGCTGCGTCGTTCACCAGCTGGTAGCCGCGGTCGGTGGCCTGCTCGAAGAGAGTCTGCCCGGCCCAGTCGCCGGCGACGGCCCTCTCGTTGAAGGTGGCCGAACCGCCGCCGAGCACCACATCGGGGCGCAGGGTGAGCAGTTGCTCGGAGATGGAGCCCAACCCACCGTTCTCGAGAGCCTCCGAGGCGCAGTTCGCCGTGGTCTTCACCGGTCCGTAGCAGCCGCGAGCGGAGATGTGGGCGATCTGCGCGCCCGGGGTGGCATCCTGGATTTCGGCAGTCGACACGTTGCCGGTGCGCAGCCCGTTGGCCTTGGCCAGTTCAAGCAGCGTCGACTGGGGGGTGCCTGCGATGTCGACCGAGAGCGCACCGTTGTTGGTCTTGGTGCCGGTTGACCAGCCGCTGGCGGTGGAGGCTGACTCCGACGCGTAGTTCGGGGTGCCGTCCTTGTTGAGCGCGTAGGTCGTGTACTGGCCGGTCAGCGGCAGCGCATCGATTCCGGCGAACGCGCCGGCGGCGCCCTCAGCGTAGTTGCGGGCCACCGTGATCTCGCTGTCGCCCATGCCGTCACCGATAAGGAGAATGACGTTCTTGGCCGGCCCGTCGACGATCGATTCGCGGATGGCAGCGGTCTTGTCGCCGGTGTTGCGGGCAGCCCCGCCGTGGTCGTCGGTGGCAGCGTATGCGCCGAGCGGAGCGAGGATGCTGGCGCCGGCGATGAGGCCGGTCGCTGCGACCATGAGCGCGCTGCGCCCTGGCCGTCGAATGGATGACTTGGACGCACGGTACACGGTGTTCCCCCTGGAATTGGTGTGTGGGTTGGCCCTGGACCCGGACCGACGCGACGAGGCTAACCGGGCAGCGCAGAGCGGTGGTGAACCTCCGGTGAACTGCAGGGGACCCGTGGCACCGGTCAGTGGAACACCGACCGGGCCACCGCCGTGACCTCCACGGGCAGGCCATCGGGCACGAACAGGGTGAACACGGGCGGACGCCACCAGGCCTGCAGGGTGATCGTGGCGCTCTGGCCGTCCGCCGTGTCGGCGCGGGCCAGCACCAAGTTGTCGATCCCCGGCTGTTCCGCGGCGGCCAGGTAAGCCGTCGCCGCGGCACGGATCTCGCCGGTCGTCAGGGCCGCATGCAGTTCACCGGCCTCTATCGCGACCGAGTCGAGGGTGAACGATTCCGCCGCGGCGAGCGCCGCCCCATCCGCCAGCGTGAACAGCTTTTTGCGCTCGAGGTAGAGGCTCGTAGCGGCGACCACGATCAGCACCACCAGCAGCGCCAGAAAGCCGTAGAAGACGGTGATCAGCAGGGTTGAACCGTCCTCGCCCCGGGTGCTGCGGCCGGTGCCGACGCCGGCCCTGTGCGCCATCGGGGTCACCCCTCGTGCCAGAATCTGGACACCGTCTGGGTGGCCGACGCTTGCAGCGGGATGCTGCCGCCGTGCGACTGGGTGATGACGGCGGGCACAAAGGGCAGATCAACGAGCACCCGCACCGTCACCGTCACCACGCTGCGACGTGACAGACACACGGCGGACCCCGGGCAGGTGATGCTCACCTCGGCGGCGGCCGCGTCGATGCCGTAGTCGGCCAGCCCCACCAGCACGGCACGCTCGGCGCGGGCCTCAGCGGCGCCGGCGGTGGGCGCCTGAACGTACACCCGGGCCGCCTGCCGGGCCGCACCCTCCACCGCGAACGCACCGCCCTGCACCACGGACATCGTCAGGACCAGGTAGACCAGCGGCACCAGCAAAATCAGCCCGGCGGTGATGAACTCGAGCGAGGCTGACCCGCGCTCGCCGGTCGGCAGCCACCATCGGTCACTCGGTTTCCAACCCCTCCACGGCCGCATGTCCCCTCACCTCCAGGCCACGGTCCACACCCAACAGACCGAACATCGGCAGCGGGGCCACCACCCGCACCTGCACGCCGGTCTGCCCGGCGACATCGGCGTACCTGGCCGTGACATCGGCGGCGTAGACCGGTCCGAGCGCCGCCGTGATCAGGTCGCGGCTGCGTTCGGCGCCCTGCTCGAGGCCACTGTCGGCCAGCGCGGCGTATCGGGCGCCTTCCGCTGCCGCATCCAGCACGGTGTTGCGGATGTGCAGGGCGAGCGCGAGCTGCAGGACCGCCAACGTGAGAGCGGTGAGCAGCGCCGACACCATGACGAATTCGGCCACCGCCGTGCCACGCTCGGCGTCGCCGTGCGCACACCGCCACCTGCGGATCATGTCGGTATCAGGGCATCCGCTAGATGCCGCTGACCCGCTCGATGGCCTGCTCGAAGATGCCGCTGAGCGCGGGCCCGGCCAGACCCCAGATGATCATGACCAGCCCGGCTGTCATCAGGGTGATCAACACCCAGCCCGGTACGTCACCCCTCTCGTCGTGCAGCCCAATGCGGATACGGTTCTGAAACTGGGTGGTGAGGCTCACGGTGTCCTGCTTTCTCTCGGTGGTGCACGGATGGAGCGGGGCGATGCAGCTGGAACGGTGTCGGTCGGAGACGTCTAGAAACCGGCCTGCAGCACGAACAAGCCGGGAAAAATCGCAAAAAGTATGGTCATCGGCAGGATCAGGAACACCAGCGGCACCATCATCGCCACCTCTTTTTTGCCCGCCGCCTCGAGCAGATGCCGTTTGGATTCCTCCCGGCCGTCCTGAGCCTGGGCCCGCAGCACGTCGGCGAGCGGAGAGCCGCGGTCGATCGCTCCGACGACCTGGTCCACGAACCGGGTCAGTGACATGAGACGCATCCGGGTGGACAGCTCGGTCAGCGCCGTGCTGAGCGAAACTCCGGCGTGAACGTCACCGATCACCCCGGCGAACTCGCGGGACAACTCCCCCGAGGTACTGCGGGAAACGCGGCGCAGAGCATCGAGGATGCCCTCACCGGCCGCGAGGGACAGGGTGAGGAACTCCAAGATGGTGGGCAGCTCGCTGTCGATCCGGGCCAGGCGTGCCGTCGCCGCCCGTTTCAACAGGGTGTCCCGCAGCAGCACCCCCGCTCCGGCCGCGACGACGGGCGCCGCGACCTGCACGATCAGCGGCCAGCTGCGGCCCGGCGGCGTGCCGAGTGCGAACAGCAGTGCGCCGGCGGCGCCGATCAGCGCCCACGCCAGTTGCTCGGACCGGAAGGCGTCGACGGTTCGGGAGGAGCCCGACTGCGCAAGACGACGCTCGATGATGTCGGCGCCGCCGAGCGCATTGGCAAGGGCCTGCGCGAGGGTCTCGAACACCGGCGAGAACAGGGTGCCCAGCACCGGGATCGGGTCGACAGAGCGGCGGCCCACGAAGACCCGTGCCTCGGCCGACACGTCGAGCAGGTAGGGCGCCAACCGGTTCGCGAGCCGGGGCCGGCTCAGCCGCGGGGTGAGGCTCACCAGCGACCAGAGTCCGATACCGAGCACCGACCCGAAGAAGGCACCCCAGGCGAGCGCCGTCATTGGAACCACCGGCGTTCTTCGGGCAGCCGCCCCACGATGAGCATCACCCGGTAGGCCAGCACCGAGACGGTGAGACCGCCCAGGATGACGACGGTTCCGGCCGGGGTGTTGAAGGCCTGGGCCGCCTCCGGTCGGCTGCTGATCAGCACTAGAACAATCCACGGTGCGGCCACGCCCAGCCGGGCGGCGTTCACCACCCAGGATTGTTTGGCCTCGACCTCGGCGCGCACCGCGGCATCCTGCCGCAACCAGCTCGACAGGCTCCGAAGCACCACGGTGAGGTCGCTGCCGCCCACGTCCCGTGCCATCCGCAACGTCTCGATTAATCGGTCGGCGAACGGGTCGGCGAGGGAGGCCTTGAGGGTGTCGGCGCTGTAGCCGAAGTTGCCGGTGGCCCGGTACTCCCGCTCGAACTCGGCGAACGCCGTGCGGGTGACCACCGGCCCGGCCTGCGCCAGGCTGCTCACGGCATCGGGTAGGGCCAGCCCCGACCGCACGGCAGAGACCAGGTGGTCGACCACATCGGGCCAGACCGTGCGGTTCAGCCGCCGCCTGGCCCTGGCCCGCCACAGCACGATGAGGGAGGGCAACACCAGCCAGACCACACCGACGACCAGGGTGAGCGCTCGCACACCAAGCACCGCCTCGGCGAGCGCGGCGGAAGCCACCGCGAGCACCGCAGACAGCGCGGCGAACACCGGCACCGGCACCGACCCGAAGCCGGCCTGCGCGAGCCGGGCCCGCCAGCCCGACACCAGCCGGCCGCTGCGGGACGCACCATCGGTGGCCGGCCAGAGCAGCGGTGAGCTCAGCAGAAGCAGCCCGGCCCCGAGCAGGCTGCCCAGAACCAGGGTCATGCCGCTCCCCTCCGCAGCACCTCGGCCGGGTCGAGACCGGCGGCCCGGAACTTGGCGAGCTTGGTGGGGAATCCGCCGGTGTGTTCCAGCACCCCGTTCTTCATGAGGAACAGCGGGCTTGCTTCGATGGCCGAGCCGGTCAGCTGACCGCTCGGTGCGATGATCTCGGTTACCCGGCGGCGCCCGTGCCGGTCCATCTCACAGTGCAGCACGATGTCGATACAGCCTGCCACGGTGGGCAGCACAAACGAGGAGTCGATGTTGCGCCCGGCCAGCAATGGCAGGGTCGACAGCTTCGCGAGGGCGTCCCTGGCGCTGTTGGCGTGGATCGAGCACATGCCGGGTAACCCGCTGTTCAGCGCGATGAGCAGGTCCAGGCTCTCCGCCTCACGCACCTCACCCACAACGAGCCTGTCCGGCCGCATCCGCAGTGATTCCTTGATCAGCCGGCGCAGGGTGATCTCGCCCGCGCCCTCCAGACTGGGCTGCCGGCACTGCATGGCCACGACATCACGCGCGCCGACGCTCAGTTCAAAGGTCTCCTCCACCGTGATGATGCGTTCGGTGCGACGCGTGGCCGACAGAAGCGCGTTGAGCATGGTGGTCTTTCCGGTCTGGGTGGCCCCGGAGACGAGGATGTTCTGCCCGCCACGCACGCACACCCGCATGAACTCCGCGGCCGGCTGGGTGAGCGCGCCCAGCGCCACGAGCTGGGTGAGGTCCCGGATGCGCCGGGTGAACTTGCGGATGTTGACCGACCAGTATCGCTGGGTGATGTCAGGGATCACCACGTGCAGTCTGGAGCCGTCGGGCAAGGACGCATCCACGAACGGCGAGGACAGGTCGACCCGTCGGCCGGACGCCTGCAACATCCGCTCGACCAGGTCGCGCACCTCCCGCTCGGTGAGCACCATCGGGGTCAGCTCTGGCACACCGTCACGGGCGACGAAAACCCGGCTGGGCGAGTTGATCCAGATCTCTTCGATGTCGGGGTCGTCGAGGAACGGTTGCAGGGCACCGAACCCGGTGAGCGCGGCGACCACCTCTCTGCTGGCCTGGAACTCATCGGTGAGCAAAGGCAGTGATCCGCCGAGGGCCCGTTCGCTGTACCGGCGCACCTCGTCGCGCACGTATTGGTCGGCGAGGGCGTCGTCGGCGGCCAGGTCGACGCCGTCGCGGCGCACGCGCAGCCGCACCTGCTCGGTGATGATGCGCACGGCCTCGGTCATGAAGGAATCCTGCTTTACAACCGGGCACGCGCGTGCGAGTTATCCACAGCCTGACCGGACGGGTGACCGTTCCACCACTCCGGCGCAGAACCAGGGCACTCTAGACTGGAGCCTCACTCGCGGGAGTGGTGAAATTGGTATACACGCAGGTTTTAGGTACCTGTGCTTTCGAGCGTGAGGGTTCAAGTCCCTTCTCCCGCACCGACGGGCTCCGGCTGTCGGCACTCAGATGCCGTCCGGCTCCGCTGTAACCGAGAATTCTCTTCGATGCTGGCCACCCTGAATTCGCTGTGGTTAGGATTGCCTTACTCGTCTCCCAGCAGATCGGTTCTCATGACCGCGACCCCCAGCTCTCCACAGCGCCCCCAGGACCAGCAGCAGAATCTGGCCGACTACCTTCGCGCCAGCTCGAGCACTCAGCACCGCGATACCGAAACGCGGTCCTTCATCACCGAACTGATGAGCGGTGCGCTCTCGCTCGCGGACTACACCCGGTACCTCGGGCAGTACGCCTGGGTCTATGAGGCTCTCGAGCAGCTCGTCGACCGGGTGTCCCAGGTCGACCGCATCGACGTCTTCGACCCCGCCCTCGACCGGCTGCCCGCCATCGAAAGCGACCTCGCCGCGCTGGGCGTCGACGACTGGCGCCGCGAGCATCCGCCGCTGCCGGCGACGACCGAGTACATCGCCCACTTGCAGTCCCTCACCAGTGCCGACAGGGTGCGCTGCCTGGCCCACCATTACACCCGCTACCTCGGTGACCTGTCGGGCGGCCAGGCCATCGCGGCTCTGGTGGCCCGGTACTACGGTGCCGCGCCCGAACAGCTGGGCTTCTACAGGTTCGATGCGATCAACAACATCGTGCAATACAAGCGTGCCTACCGCGATCGGCTGAATGCCATGTCGCTTGCACCGGCCGAGGTGAACGCCCTCGTCGCGGAGGTCGATGCCGCGTTCACCTACAACGGCGCCGTTTTCGACGGGTTGGCGCGCTAGCCGATGGTCCGCGCCGCGGCCCTGGACGGCCAGCTCAGCGACTTCCTCTCCAGCGCGGGAGTCGTGGTGTTCTACCTGCTCGTCTGGGCCCTCGTGTTCGCTGGCACTGCCCTGTTCCTGGGGGTGTTCATCCCGTTCGTCACCGGTGACTCGCTCCTGTTCGGCGCCGGCCTGGTGGCAGCGTCCACGACCAACCTGAACATCGTGGTGCTCGCCGTCGGCGTCGGGATCGCCGCGTTCCTCGGCGACCAGGTGGGCTTCCTGCTCGGTCGACGATACGGTCGCGGCTACCTCGACAAACGCGGTGGCCGGCGCACCCAATTGGCAATTGTGAAGACCGAGTCCTTCTACCTCAAGTACGGCTGGTGGGCGGTGGTCGTGGCCCGTTTCATGCCGTGGGCACGGGTTTTCGTTCCCGTCGTTGCCGGAGTCGGCCGCATGAACTACTACAAATTCCTCTCCAGCAACATCGTCGGAGCCCTGGCTTGGGGTGTGGGCATCACCCTGACGGGCTATTACGCCGCAGCGATCCCCGGAGTGAAGAGCGCGGCCTACATCATCGCGGGCTTCTTCATCACGGCGTCGATAGTTTTCGGCCTGCGCACCTGGTTCGCCGATCGTGCCCAGATGCGCCTCGACGCCCGCACGAGCACCGGATCTCACAACACATTGGGGGGTTAGCCCACCCCTTCATCAGGCCTTCAGATGCCAGAACGCGCTAACCTGTAGCGACGCAAGCGATCACCGCCGACTGGCCGATCTAGCCGCCGACGACTGGAGTTTTCTTCGTGATTAACACAGCACTCATCCCCTGGCTCGACCCCGAGATCCTCATCAACGGATTCGGACCCTGGGCGCTGCTTGGTGTGTGCGCGATCGTCTTCGCCGAGACCGGCCTGCTGATCGGGTTCCTGCTCCCCGGTGACACCCTGCTCGTTATCACCGGCCTGTTCGTCTTCTTCGACATCATCACCATCGACATCTGGTGGGTGGCCCTGGCCATCGGTGCTGCCGCCTTCGTCGGCGGCGAGGTGGGCTACCTGATCGGCCACAGGCTCGGCCCGCGGGTGTTCGAGCGCAAGGAATCGGGCCTGTTCAGCGTCAAGAACGTGCAACGCACGAACGCCTTCTTCGTGCGCTTCGGCGGTTTCGCCGTGATCGCCGCCCGCTTCGTGCCGATCGTGCGCACCTTCGCCCCGGTCGCCGCGGGCGTCGGACACATGGACTACCGCAAGTACAGCCTGTACAACTTCATCGGCGCCATGATCTGGGGCGCCGGCCTCACCTTCTTCGGCTATTTCCTGGGCTACATCCCGCCGCTGGCCGACTTCGTGCGCAACTACATCGACCTGATCCTGCTGGGCGCCGTTGTGCTCACCCTGCTCCCCACGATCTACCACTACGTGCAGTCCACCGTGAAAGCCCGCCGCGAGGCCCGCTCCGGCGTGACCGTTGACCCGAAGAACCTGGTGCTCGATCCCGAGACCTTCAAGACCGACAACGACGGCAAGCACGAGGCCTGACCCCCTCCTCAGCGCGTGACGCTCAGAACGTCAGCGGTGCGAGTGGTGCTCGTGTTCGGCATCCGCCGCATGATCGGCCGGCTCGAGCTGAAACGTGGAGTGCTCGACGTCGAAGTGGTCGGACAGGCATCCGGACAGCTCGCGAAGCAGCGCGCCAGACCGTCCGGCCGCGAGCAGCTCGGGTTCGACGACGATGTGGGCGCTGAACACGTGTGACCCCGACGTGATCGCCCACACGTGCACGTCGTGCACGGCCACGACGCCGGCGGTGCCCTCGAGATGCTCCCGGATCGCCCGCACATCGGTATCCGCCGGCACCGACTCGCTGAACACCCGCACCACGTCGCGCAGCAGACCGAAGGCCCGCGGAATGATCATCGCGGCGATCACCAGTGAGGCGATGGCGTCCGCCTGCGCGAAACCGGTCAGCAGGATGACGACGGCCGCCGCGATCACGGCTACCGATCCCAGCGCATCGCCGAGCACCTCGAGGTAGGCGCCGCGCATGTTGATCGACCCGGCCGCGGCCGGACGCAACAGCAGGATCCCGACGATGTTGGCCAGCAGGCCGACCACGGCCACCACGAGCATCGGGCCGGCCAGAACCTCGGCGGTGGCGCCGGAGGTCAGCCGGTTGATGGCACCGACGACCACGAAGCCCGCCACCACGATCAGGATCAGGCCGTTGAGCAGCGCACCGAACACCTCGGCCCGCTGGTAGCCGAAGGTCTGCCGATCGGTGGCGGGGCGGGCCGCGACGACGGTAGCGGTGAGAGCGATGATCAGACCGGCCAGGTCGGAGAACATGTGGCCGGCATCGGCGAGCAACGCCAGCGAGCCGGTGAACCAGGCGCCGACGATTTCGACGACGAGGACCGCAGCGACCAGGCCGATCACGATCGACAGGCGTGAACGATTGCTCGTCGAAGCGGATGCGTGATCGTGGCCCATGCGTCAACGCTACGAGCCCGCCCGAGCGAAAGCCAGCCCGGCGGCTAGTTGGGAATGAGTGCCGTTCTCAGCTGGCCAGAAGCTCGGTGAGTACCGGCCCGAGGGCCGCGAAGGCGACTGCCCGGTGGCTCTCGGCGTTCTTCGCGTCGGCGGGCAGTTCGGCGGCCGATACGTCGTGTCCGTCCGGCTGGAAGATCGGGTCGTAGCCGAAGCCGCCGGCACCGGCCGGCTCCCGCAAGATACGACCCGGCCACTCCCCCGAGACAGCCCGTTCCACGCCGTTCGGCAGCGCCAGCGCGGCCACGCAGGTGAAGTGACCGGCCCGGTGTTCGTCGGTCATGTCGCTGAGCTGCCAGAGCAGCAGACGCAGATTCTCCTCGGAGTCCCGCGCCGGCCCGCCCCAGCGGGCAGAGAAGATGCCGGGTGCGCCGCCCAGCACATCGACGCAGATGCCGGAGTCATCCGCGATGGCGGGCAGGCCGGTGTGCGCGGCGGCGGCACGCGCCTTGATCAGCGCGTTCTCGGTGAACGTCGCGCCGTTCTCGACAGGCTCCGGCCCGTCGTAGGCCAGCACCTCCAGGTCCGGCAGCATGGGCGCGAGGATGCGGCGCAGCTCCTCGACCTTGTGGGCGTTGTGGGTGGCGAGAACGACGCGCATGTCAGCGGCCCAGCGTGGTCTTCTGCAGCTCGGTGAGCGTGATCGCCCCGCCGAGGGCCAGGTCGAGCAGGGAGTCGAGCTCGCTGCGGTCGAAGGGGGCGCCCTCGGCCGTGCCCTGCACCTCGATGAACTTGCCGCGACCGGTGACGACGACGTTCATGTCGGTCTCGGCGCGCACGTCCTCGGTGTAGGCGAGGTCGAGCATCGGCACGCCGGCGATGATGCCCACCGAGACGGCCGCGACACTGTCGGTGAGCGGCTGGGCCTTCTGGGCGATGAACTTCTTCTCACGGCCCCATTCAAGGGCGTCGGCCAGCGCCACGTAGGCGCCTGTGATGGCGGCGGTGCGGGTGCCGCCGTCGGCCTGCAGCACGTCACAGTCGATGACGATGGTGTTCTCGCCCAGCGCCTTCATGTCGACGACGGCGCGCAGGCTCCGACCGATCAGCCGGCTGATCTCGTGGGTGCGGCCACCGATACGGCCCTTGACCGACTCGCGGTCCATGCGGGAGTTCGTCGAGCGCGGCAGCATCGAGTATTCGGCGGTGACCCAGCCCTTGCCCTTGCCGGCCATCCAACGCGGCACGCCGTTGGTGAACGACGCGGTGGCGAGCACCTTGGTTCGACCGAAGGAGATCAGCGCGGATCCCTCGGCCTGGTCGCTCCAGCCGCGCTCGATGGTGACGGGGCGCAGCTGGTCGTTGGTGCGGCCATCGGCGCGCAGGATGTCGGTCACGGGTTCTCCTTGGAATGACGGGGGGTGAAGAGGCGGGATGGAGCGGTCGAGGCGGCCAGTCTGGTCACCTCGCTGAGACTGATGGTGCCGGTCGCGACGAGGTCCACGTGGGAGATCTCCGGGCCGAGTAGGCGGTGGGCGAGACGGAGGAAGTCGTCGGCGCTATCGCCGGTGGCCTCGTAGCGGTAGCTGGGCGGGGCGGCATCCACCCGTTCGAGGCCTTGGCCCACCAGCACCCTGTAAACGTCGTTGGCCGTCTCAGTGTGGCTGGAGACCAGCGTCACCGCGTCACCCATGACGTAGGAGATGACCCCGCGCAGGAACGGGTAGTGGGTGCAGCCGAGCACGAGCGTGTCCACGTCGGCGGCCTTGAGCGGTGCGAGGTATTCCTCGGCGACGCGCAACACTTCCGCGCCGGTGGTGACTCCGGATTCGACGAACTCCACGAAGCGCGGGCAGGCCTGCGAGAACAGCTGGATGTCGGTGGCCGCGGCGAACGCGTCGTTGTAGGCCCGAGAGTTCACGGTGCCCGCCGTACCGACCACGCCGACCCTCTTGTTGCGGGTGGTGCCCACCGCACGGCGCACCGCGGGCTGGATCACCTCGATCACCGGGACGCTGTAACGTTCCCTGGCATCCCGCAACACGGCCGCAGAAGCGGTGTTGCAGGCAATTACCAGCAACTTCACATCTTGGGACACCAGGTCGTCGAGAACCTCGAGTGCGTACTCGCGGACATCGGCGATCTTCTTCGGCCCGTAGGGCGAATGCGCGGTGTCGCCGATATACAGGATCGACTCGTTGGGCAGTTGGTCCTTGATGGCCCGGGCGACGGTAAGCCCGCCGACCCCGGAGTCGAAAATCCCAATCGGTGCATCAGTCACGTCGATCAAGCCTAGCCGGGTTCGGCCTTCGGCCACGCGGGACACCGCTATATGCCCAGAACCGCCCAACGTACGTGGGCCGGAATATAGCCGTAACTACACTCGGCATATGGGCCAGGCCAACCAGGCAGAGCCCGCACCGGAGACGTCCCTCGCGCCGTCTGAGGAGATGATCGTCATGAATGATCGAGTCGTAATCACCGGACTGGGCGCACTGACGCCCCTCGGTAATTCGTGGACCGAAACCTGGGACGGCCTGACCAACGGCCGCAGCGGTGTCGCCCGCATCACGCAGTTCGACGCCACCGACCTGCCCACCCAGATCGCCGGTGAGGTGAAGGACTTCGACCCGGCCACGCGGATGTCGATCAAGCAGGTCAAGCGGGCCTCGCGCGCCTCCCAGCTGGCGATCGCCGCGGCCCGCGAGGCAGTCGCGGACGCCGGCTTCGGGCCGTCGATGGAGGGTATCCACACCGGCGTCATCGTCAATAGCGCCGTGTCCGGCTACGCCGAGATCCAGGATGCCACCGAGCACGTCAACGCCGGTAGTGCCCGCCGCATCTCGCCCCGCTTCGTTCCGCAGTCGCTGATGAACATGGCCGCCTGCGAGATCGCCATCGACCTGGGCGTGCACGGCCCGGTGAACGCCAGCGCCCTGGCCTGCGCGAGTGGTGCCTATGCCCTCCTCGAGGCGCGCACCATGCTCGTCACCGGCGACGCCGACGTCGTGATCGCCGGCGGTGTCGAGGCCGCCATCACCCCGGTGATGTTCGCCGGGCTGAACGCCATGCACGCCGCATCCACCCACAACGACGAACCCACCGAGGCCAGCCGCCCGTTCGACGCCAACCGCAACGGCCTGGTCTTCGGCGAGGGCGCCGTGGTGTTCGTCATGGAGCTGCTCTCCCACGCCCGCGCCCGGGGTGCCCGCGTCTACGCCGAGGTGCTCGGTGGGGCGCTCACCAGCGACGGCTTCAGCATCGTGGCCCCCGACCCGTCGGGCACGTACGCCAGCCAGGCGATCACCCGCGCCCTGGACAAGAGCCGGCTCAACCCGGCCGACATCGACATGATCGTGGCCCACGGCACCTCCACCCAGGCCAACGACAAGGCGGAGACCCTCGCGATCCGAAATTCACTGCGCCACTTCGCGGACAAGATCTCGATCACCGCGCCGAAGTCGATGACCGGGCACATGATCGGCGCTGCCGGAGCCCTGTCCGCCCTGGTCGGCGCCCTGTCGATCAAGAACGGCATCGTTCCGCCCACGATCAACCTGCGCACCCCCGACCCGGACTGCACCCTGGATTACACGCCGCTCACCGCGCGCATCCAGCCCATCAAACACGCCCTCGTGAACGCGTTCGGCTTCGGCGGCCAGAACTGCATCGTCGCCTTCGGCGCCCTGTAGGCCCCAGCCGGGATCCGCGAGTTGCCGCAGACGGCCCCTTCAGTGCATCTGACGGGGCCGTTTGACGTATCTCGGCGAACGGGCGGCGGGAGGGTGTGCACCGGGCGTCCAGTCCGGGCAGTGCGGTGACGGCTAGGCTTCTCGCGTGACCGAGACTTCTGCCTTTCGAACCGACCGCTACGAACTCACCATGGTGGATGCCGCGATCCAGAGCGGCACCGCGAACCGGGAGTGCATGTTCGAGGCCTTCGCCCGGCGGCTGCCCGCGGGCCGACGCTACGGGATCGTGGCCGGCACCGGCCGTCTGCTCGACCTGATCCGTGATTTCAGGTTCGACGACGCTGAACTCGACTGGCTGCGCGCCAACAACGTGGTGCGCCCGCCCACCCTCGACTGGCTGGCGGACTACTCCTTCAGCGGCAACATCTGGGGATACCGCGAAGGCGACGCGTACTTCCCGGGCTCGCCACAGATACAGGTCGACGGCACCTTCGCCGAGTGCGTCGTGCTCGAGACCCTGATCCTCAGCGTGCTCAACTACGACAGCGCCGTGGCCAGCGCCGCCGCCCGCATGGTGTCGGTGAGCCTGGGCCGGCCGCTGGCCGAGATGGGATCCCGCCGCACGGGCGAACACTCCGCCGTGGCCGCGGCCCGCGCCGCGTACATCGCCGGGTTCGCCTCCACCAGCAACCTCGAAGCCGGCCGGAGCTGGGGCATCCCCACCATGGGCACCGCCGCGCATTCCTTCACCCTGCTGCACGACACCGAAGAGGACGCCTTTCGCGCCCAAGTGGATGCGTTCGGCGCGTCGACCACGCTGCTGGTTGACACCTACAACATCGAGCGCGGCATCGAACTGGCCGTCTCCGTGGCCGGCACCGGGCTGGGTTCGATCCGCATCGACTCCGGCGACCTTCCCACCGTCGCCGCCGCCGCGCGCGCCCAGCTGGACTCGCTCGGCGCCGTGAACACCCAGATCACCGTCACCAGCGATCTGGACGAGTACTCGATCGCGGCGCTGTCCGCGTCGCCGGTGGATGCGTTCGGGGTGGGTACCTCACTCGTGACAGGGTCCGGCGCACCGGCCGCCGGCATGGTCTACAAGCTGGTGGCACACAGGAACACCGCAGACGAGTGGGTTTCGGTGGCGAAAACCTCGGCCTCGAAGGCCTCGGTCGGCGGGCGCAAGAGCGCCGTACGACTCCTTGACGCGACAGGCACGGCGCGCGAAGAGGTCGTCATGGTGGCGGCGAATGGCCCGAAGGACGCACCGGTTGACGCCCACGAACCCCGCGCCGCCGGAGCCACGGAGCGGTCGTTGCTGGTGCCGCTCATGGAGGCCGGGGTTGTCGACGAACGCTACGTGGGCGCAGCCGGCACCCGGCTGGCCCGCGAGCAGAACGCCGCGGCCATGCGTGAGCTGCCGATCGATGCGTTCAGGCTCGGCCGCGGCGACGTCGTCATCCCGACGGTGTTCCGCTAGCGGGGTGTCGACAAGCTCTACCAACTAGCGGGTCAGTCCTGCTTCATCTTTTCGTAGATTGACTTGCAGGTCGGGCAGACCGGGAACTTCTCCGGGTCGCGGCCCGGCAGCCACTTCTTGCCACACAGCGCCTTGACCGGCTTGCCGGTCATCGCCGACTCGAGGATCTTGTCCTTCGGCACATAGTGCGAAAAGCGTTCGTGGTCACCGGGCTCGATCTGCTCCTGGTTGAGCAGTTCCTCGAGTTCACGATCGAGGGTGGATGTTCCGCCACCAATATCTGGGCCGCGGCCAGGCTCTGCGATGCTCGCGCGAATGTCGTGTGTCATGGAATCAAGTGTATGCAGCTACGCGCGCAATGCGGAGGAGAGCATTTCGGGACCACGGCGTTCGAAGGTCCGCGAACCCAGCCAGACCCCGCCGATCAGCATGACGAAGCCGATGCCGAGCCCCCAGTAGAGCGCCGGCAGGTTCCACAGCGGATCCACGAAGACACCCAGAACGGCGCACACGATGGCCGGCAGGGCCACCACGATGGACCCGACGAAGGTGAACGACTGGATGATCGCGGCGGCGGTATCCGACGATTGCGGCTGCGCGAACGGGCTGTCCCCCGGCTTGGTCGCCGGGTAGGGGAACCGGGCCGACGTGAAGCTGGAAAAGCCCAGCCCGGCGAGCAGGATGCAGGTGCTCACGCCGAGCAGACCGGGCAGCACCGCCCAGTCCCCGTGCACGCTGACGCTGACGGCCGAGCCCAGCCCGATCAACGGGATGCCCACGAAGAGCGCCGGAACGAGCCGGCCGACGCGGTCGGCCACTCCGCGCGGTCCGGAGACCACGTGCAGCCAGATGGCGGTGTGGTCATACGCGACGTCGTTGTGCAGCGTCCAGCCGAGGAAGACGCACATCAGAGGCACCGGAACGAGGACGAGGTATTCGAAGGGCATCCCCGCAAAGACGAGAGGCAGGATCACCAGGACCGGGACGATGGGGATCATGATCAGCGAGACCCAGTAGCGCGGGTCGCGGCCCCAGTAGGTGATGCTGCGCGCGGCGATCGCACCGATCGGGTTGTGCGGCATCCGGTCGAACCAGCCCAGGCCGACGTAGGCCTTGGCCTGAGCCTCGCGACCCGGCGTGATGAGCATCCGGGCCACCAGACCCTGCCAGGCGAGCCAGAGCAGGTACACGGTCGCGGCGGCGATGAGGAGCTTGAGGAAGGCGATCCCCCAGTCGCCGACAGCGGCGTCTCCCGGCACGGCCCACGCTGCGCCCAGCGGCGTCCAGCCGAGGATGCTCGCGAAACCGCCGAGCACGTCGAGCCCGTATTTGCTCCAGTCCACATTGACCAGCAGGACCACCACGGGGGTGATCATGACGATCAGCAGGATGCCGATGATGCCGGTGAACTCGCGGGCGCGGCGGGTGGACAGCAGGAATGCCGAGATGGACGTGCTCACCCGGGAGGCGAGCATGCAGGTCGCCAGAAGCAGCGCGGCCGCCAGGATGGCGAACAGGGTCTCCCCCACACCCCTGGACCAGGTCACGATGGTGCCCAGCAGCACCAGCGCGAGGGTGGTCGCCGGTACGCCGACGAGTGCGGATACGGCGAGGCCGAACGACAGCTGCTTGTTCGGGATGCCCAGGGTGGAGAATTTGCGCGGGTCCATGCTGTCGTCCACGCCGAAGACGAGCGGCACGAGGAAGAAGCCGAGCACCACCAGCGAGCCGGCCACGATGAGGCCCTCCCGAATGGCGCCGACGTCGTCGACGAACCGGAACGTGATGAGCATGGCCACCAGGGCCGCGGCGACGAGCAGCCCGTAGAGCAGGCCGAGCACCACTCCCACGACCTGCCAGGGGCTACGCCGGAACAGATTGGCGAGCAGCCTCAGTTTCAGTCCGAGAAATTGTGCAACCACTCCAGGCCCTCCGCAACCTTTCGTCCGCCGGCGAGGTCGACGAAGCGTTCTTCGAGTGACACGTTGCCGCGCACCTCGTCGATCGTTCCCGCGGCCAGCACCGAACCCTGCACAATGATCGCCACGTGGTCGCAGACCCTCTGGATGAGGTCCATACCGTGGCTGGAGAGAATCACCGTTCCGCCGGCAGCGACGTAGCGCTGCAGAATCTCGGTGACGTTCACGGCCGACACCGGGTCGACCGATTCGAACGGTTCGTCGAGCACCAGCACGCGCGGCGAGTGGATCATCGCGCAGGCCAGGGCGATCTTCTTGGTCATGCCCGCCGAGTAGTCGGCGACCAGACGGTTGAGAGCATCCTCAAGGCCGAACGCCGCGGCCAGGTCGGCGGACCGGGCCCGCACGGTTTCGCTCTCGAGGCCCCGCAGCACGCCGGAATAGTAGAGAAGCTGTGCACCGGTGAGCCTGTCGAACAGCCGCAGCCGGTCCGGGAGGACTCCAATGGTGCGCTTGGCGGCGATCGGGTCGGCCCACACGTCCACGCCGTGTACCTGGATCGAACCGGAGTCCGGCCGCAGCAGCCCGGTGATCATCGACAGCGTGGTGGTCTTACCCGCGCCGTTAGGGCCGACGATGCCGTAGAACGACCCGGCCCGAACTTCGAGGTTGACGTCGGCGACGGCCACGTTCTGGCCAAAGCTCTTGTTCAGCCCGCTGACCGCGATCTCCACGCGAGGGGACGCCCCGATGACGGCGGATGCGCCGGTGCGCGGGGCCATCGGCTTGCGCACTACCGGCGGGATGCGCTGCGCCGTGGCACCGACAACGGGTTCGGGGACCGCGGTGGCCTGGCCGGTGCGATCCGCGGCCGAGACGACGGGCACCGTAGTCCGAGCGGGTGCAACAGGGGCTTCGGGGCTCGCTGGTACCCCGGCTGCCACGGCATCCGTGCGCTCGGCAGCGCCGAGGTCGGTCGGAGACACGGCCTCGGTCTGCTTCGGAGCAAACCTGGGCAGCCGCCAGAACGGCCGCTTCGCGGGCTGGGCCGGCTCGGAGGCAGGGGCGCTCGTCGCAGGGATCACGGTGAGCACAACGGTGTCGTCGGACTCCGGGGAGGCCGGCATCGTCAAGACGACGGTCTCGTCGTCGGCGGAGAGCGCGGGGGCGACCGGCACGACCGGCAGCACCATGGTGGCGTCGGGCTCGGGTGCAGCGGGCGCGGCCGTGTCGGGCACTGAGGCGACGGGCGCTTTCGTTACGGGCTCTATAGTGACGGATTCCGCAGCGGCTGGTGCGTCCTCAACGGCAGCCGATCGTGCCGCAGCGGCGGCGGCAGCCGCGGTGGCGGCACGTGCAGACGCTGTGGCGGCGGTCCTGGCGGCGGCAGACTTCGCCGCGGCGGACTTGGTCGCTGCGGCGCGGGCCGCGCCGGCCTTGGTGGCCGATTCGGTCTTGGCGGCAGCGGCCTTGGCGGCAGCGGCCTTCGAAGCCGCGGTCCGGGCGCTGCTCGAGCGGGC